>JBHLQZ010000216.1:0-3553 GCA_048883065.1 Candidatus Thorarchaeota archaeon
AACATGATGAAGCATGGTTGATTTTCGAAGATATGGTTAGAGGAAATCTACCTACATTTGAAAAGAAAGCTGACGCTCTATGGTGGTTCCCAATGTGGAGAACTTCCTTTGGTCTTCTTGGTTTATGTAAACTCCCTTGGAATGATGTTGTTCCTGAAGATAATCGTGAATTTGCTACTAGAAAAATTAGGAAAGAAGGTGAATATGTTCCTGATGATATAGCTGATCCAGCTAAAATACCTGAACATGTTATTAATTATGTAACATATTACAATGCTGTCACTGGCAATGATATTGATTCTGTTGAATATATCACAATGAGTGAAAGAGTGTATAATTTTCAGAGAGCCCTTAACCTGTTATTAATACCTGAAGGAGTTACATATAGAGAATTAGATTGTATTCCTTACAGAGCTATGGGACCAGTAACTGAAGAAGAATACATATCTAGAGAAGATAAATACTATCTTAATCAACTAAAAGATGAAATTGGCATTAATCCTGAAGGAATGTCTATTAAAGAAAAAATGGCTTCCATTCGAAAATATAGAGAAGAGAGATACGAGAAATTAAAAAATGCTGTCTATGAAAGACGAGGTTGGACTCAAAATGGTGTTCCAACAATTCAGAAAATGAAAGATCTAGGTATGGCTTTTCCTGAAATAATTGACATTCTAGAAAGACACCAATAATTCTTTTTTTTTCTCTTTTTTATTATGATAGATATATTAACAAGTGTGTATTCATAGATTACAAAGTGGGGCATCCAATGAGGAAAAGAAGCTTATCATTAGGATTATTATTCTTCTTTTTTACATCCAGTTTATTAATATTAAACATAAAAACAGATACAAGCTTAGATTTGTCTTCTGAGTTCAGTAAAATCAATTTCTTAACAGAACAAAATGATATACAACAAACTAGTCGTGGCTTGGTTTCTCCTAGTGAGTTAGAAGTATTTCTTGACACCTATATAATAGATCAACTCAACAGGTATAATATTGTAGGAATGACAATATCTGTAGTGAAAGATGGAGGAATATATTTCTCAAAAGGATATGGGTACAAAGATTCAACTTTGATAACACCAGTAGATGCAAATCAAACTCTATTTAGAATAGGTTCAGTATCGAAGACATTTACAGCAATTGCTGTTTTACAGCTTGTTGAAGATGGAATTTTAGATTTGGATACGGATGTCAATACTTATCTAACTGATTTCAAAATTCCTAAAACTTATGAAGAACCTATAACTTTGAGACATCTTTTAACACACACAGCTGGTTTTGAAGAAGGTTCTTTTAGTACGATGTTTCTATCACCAAGCTATGTTGAACCTATGGAAGAACTTCTTGCTGATTTTATTCCAGATAGAGTTCATGCTCCAGGAACTATTACTAGTTATTCAAATTATGGTTTTGCTTTAGCTGGATATATTGTTCAAGAAATGTCTGGTATTAACTTCGAACAATATGTTGAGGATGAGATTCTTGTTCCATTAAATATGAATCGTACAACTTTCAAACAACCTCTTCCTCAATATTTAATCTCTGATATGTCATCAGGTTTTGATACTGAAAAAACTCCATATGGCTTTGAATATGTAACTATTCCCCCTGCAGGATCCTGTTCATCTACAGCTGTTGATATGTCAAAATATATGATTGCACTTCTTAATAACGGGATCTACAATGGATCTCAAATCCTGCAAAATGATACTATGCAAATGATGCAAGAAGATCAATTTACACCTCATCCTTCTCTCCCTAGTGTTGCTCTTGGATTATATGAGCTAGACATATATGATAAGCATATCATAGGACATGGAGGAGACACTATCTTCTTTCATAGTCGAATGGCTTTATTTCCTGATGATGATTTAGGTGTTTTTATTTCTTATAATTCACAGAATGGAGTATCTGCAAAATCTGAATTCTTTGATGTGTTTCTATCCAGGTACTTCCCATTTGCAGGAAGTGCAGTGACACCTATGGAAGGTTATAGTAAAGGATTGAAGAAGTTCTCTGGACAATATGTTACAACTAGACGTTTTTACTCTGATAAAACAATAAACATTGTTGAAAGTAATACAACATTTATCTATAAAGAGAAAGATTTCTTAGAATCAGGATTTGATGTAAAAGTAAAGAAAGACATGATTCAAATATCTGGATTAGAAATATTCAGTTTTGTACAAACAGCACCAAATTTCTTCGAAGAGAGTACTGGGCAAATTGATTTTAAGATTTATTTCATTAACAACAGTAAAGGTCAAATTATAAATTTCTACTCAAACTTTGTATCTCCTGTTGTATCATATGAAAAAATTCATCCTATTTACAAAGATTCAGATATACTCGCAGTCATCCTGATTATAGCGGGATCAATATACTTGATTTCAATAAGTGGATGGGGGATAGATGCATTCTTTAAGAGAAGAAAAGGTGAAACAAAGCAACCTGTAATTCTAAAAGCTGCTAGATGGTGGATGTTTGGGATGTTTTTGTACTCTTCAATATCAATAATTCTACTTGCAGCAAAGACTTATGATATGATTGTTTTGAACACAGAAATTCTTATTGAATTTCCAGGATTACTAGCATTTTCGATAGTAGATTTAATTCTAATTGGAGGAGCTGTGGTTTTCTGTATCTTATCCTGGCTGGATATAGGAAAAGCTGAAAATAAATCTTTCTGGAAACTATTCGAAAAGATACAATACACAATACTGACAGGTTTAGGTTTCCTACTACTTTGGTGTTTTATCTTTTGGAACTTCTTCAGAATTTAAGTAGATTTTCTATTTTTTTTTTCTTATTTTTTAAGATATTCAATCGCTGATTGTTATACTAGAAGTATCTCAACAGTTAAATATTGCAACTGGATTTATGTTAATACTTGAAGTGTTAGTGGGGTTCATCGACTAACGTCTTGATAAGGGGTAATTAACATGTTTGCGTCTTTATTTTCAAGAACAAAGATGGAGAAAAAAGCTAAGGTATTAATACTAGGTTTAGCAGCTGCAGGTAAAACAACATTAGCAAAATATCTAAGACATGGAGATTTTACAGAAAATACAGTCCCTACTATAGGGCAGAATATTGACGTACTAGAGTTTGAGGGATGGAAAATAACAACTATAGATGTAGCTGGACAACAAGATTTCCGTTTCTTATGGGATGCTCATTATCCTGGCACTTCTGCTGTTGTGTTTGTTATTGATGCAGCAGACATAGAAACTTTACCTGAAGCTCGTGATATACTAAAACAACATGTTTTTAACAATCCTTTATTAGAGGGTGTTCCTGTTGTAGTCATGGCAAATAAACAGGATCTTGATATGGCGGTTGAAGCACCTTTACTCATTCAATTACTAGGATTACATCTTGATATGCAAGATCGAACTTTCGCTATTTTTGATTCCAGCATTTTGTATGGAAGCGGAGTCATAGAAGCATTTTCGTGGGTTGTTAATCAGTTAGAAATGAAAAAATAATTAATTTTTTATTTCAAAATCTTTCCCTTCATTTTTTCATAGTATTCATACATTTTT
>JBHLQZ010000217.1:0-3537 GCA_048883065.1 Candidatus Thorarchaeota archaeon
CAAACTGACTGACATTGATTCTTCAATTATAATTCCATTCCCTGTATTCTTTGAGATTATATTTTTTGAAACTGTTGCAGATAGCACATTAAAAGCCTGAATTCCTTTAGTATTTAGAGTTACTTGATTAGAGGTTATATTGAAATTTCTAGAAAAAAAAGTTTCAATTCCTATTTCATTCTCAGAACAATAATTATTCTCAATAATCGCATTATCACAAAACCTTACTGATACACCTTTTAGTTGATTGTTTGTACAATTGTTGTTCTCTAAACGAATACTATCTGATATAACACAATAAATACCATTTCTGTTATGATGTAGTTTATTATTTGATAAGATTGCACCAGGAGCATCCCATAAATCAATACCTGTTGAGTAATGGTTAACACAGGTATTGTTGATTACTTGAGCAGTTCCTTCTGAAATCCAAGAGATCCATATACCAAAATCTAGTGCATCTATGAAGCAGTTTCTTATGATAAAAAATTTAGCTGTTGCACTAATATTTATTCCACAAGATTCTACATCTGAGGTGATGTTATAATTCTCTATTATGTAAGGATCATCAAAAGATCCTAAACCAGGGAATTCTATAAAATCGCTATCATCATCAATATGAATTGGTGCATGTGCTATCAGCTCATTACTTAAATATGTTTCATTTAATTTATCTTCTTTTAATGATAAACCAATATCAACTTTGAGAAGAAAAGAAGTAACAAGAAGTAAGAAGAGAAATATAAAAATCATTACTTTCCTACTCTTGCTAATTTCTAGTGATTTTTTCATTTTACAATTGATATTAATTGATATATTTCTTAAATACTCTGTGATGGTTCTAATATTATAAGCTTTAAACTTTATAGGTCAAAAAAAGCCATAGGCAAAAATTCTTATTTCTGCATCAGATTTTTTAAGCAAGGTATATGAAAAATGATACACGATGATGATACTCTCAAATATTTTGAATCTCAAAAAGCTCCTTTACCAATGAATTTCATAGCTCAAGGTGTGCTGCATATGGATACTATAATTGCTGCAATTAATCCTAGGGCGACTGAAGAAGTAATTAGAGGAGTTCTACGAGCCGTAAAAAAATCTCAATCAGTGGTTATTTTTGAGTTAGCACTAAGTGAGATGTCCATTTCTGGAGGTTATACAGGTTATACACCAGCTAAATTTGCGGAAATTTGCAAATTAGCTGCTGAAAAAGAAAAATGGTTTGCTTATGCATTACATGCAGATCATCTTACTGTTAAGAAAGGAACGGATGAAGAAATGGAGGTTGTAAAGAAAGAAATAGCAGCTCGCATTGATGCAGGATTTTCTGGTTATGCTATTGATACTTCATTCTTATTTGATAGAGAATCAGATACAGTTCAAGGTCAATTGAAAGAAATAATCTCAAAAGGATTGATTCTTTTCAACTTTCTCAAGAAGAAACTTGGAGATACTCCTTATGGCTTAGAAGGTGAAGTTGGGGAAATAGGTATAACAGAATTTACAACTGTAGAAGAAGCAACATATTACGTTAAAACACTTGCAGAAAATGGTGTCGTTATTGATTATCTAGCAATAGCTAATGGTTCTAAACATGGAGTTAATGTTGATGCAGATGGAAATGTTGTACCACAGCTAGGTATTAATGTTAAAAGAACAGTAGAAATAGTTGATTCTTTACAAGAATTAGGAATTAATACACGTATAGCCCAACATGGAATTACTGGAACACCAATTGATGTAATAGCTTCAACATTTCCCCATGGTAGTATAGCTAAAGGTAATATTGGTACACATTGGCAAAGATTAGTCTACTCTGTTTTAGAGGAATATGAACAAGATCTATATGCGAAAATGAGAAACTGGGTGTTAAGTAAATATGAAGAACCTGGTGTAGATGAACATAAAATATTCGCTAAGAGCTCTAAATATGCTTGGAAAGAATTTTTTGATGAAGTTAAGCAAATTAGTTCAGAAGCGAAAGAAAAAATATTACTAAAAGCTGAACAAGACATGAATGATTTTATTCAAGCTTTAAAGATGGAAAATACTGCTGTATCTTGTTACAAATATATGAAAGAAAATAATTTTATAGACACATATTAGGATTGATACTTATGAGTAATTCTACCTACCCTACACTCGATGCATATTTGGATGCAGTTGAGCCAAAAGAGTTAAGTGATCTTCTAAGAGAATTAATCACTATAAGTTTGATAGTCCCAGAACAGATCTTAACATTCATGATGGGTGAAGATGATTATTCGGGAACAATTAATGTTTCAGGAGATGAGCAGTTAAGTCTAGATATAGCAACTCATGAATTGTTTCTGCAAAAAATGCCAAATCACCTATATACAATGCTGCTAGGAGAAGAGACTGATGAAAATAATATACTTGAAGGAACTGGAGATTATATTATTCTTGGTGATTTTATTGATGGGTCATCCATTGTAAGAAGCAGAGGTCCTGGAGCAATTGTTCATATTATAAATAAGGAAGGCAAAACCGAAGCTGCTTTTACAGTTAGTTTCACATTATTTTTGAGATTCGATTTAGCAACGGAAGCTGGATATTTACAATTTGTTCATGATGGGAAAGATTTTCGTGTCTTAAAGGATTCTTTATCAATTAGTCCAAGTAAAAGCCCAGTTTATGGCTTTGGAGGAAAACGTACCCAATATTCTAAGAAACAAAAGGAATTCGTTGATATCATTGACACAAAAGGAAAAATCAGATATGGTGGATGTATGGTTCAAGATATGAACAATATTTTAGATAAAACTGGTGTTTTTGGGTATTTTGCACCTAAACTTCGTTTTGTTTATGAAATAATCCCATATCTATACCTTCTATCAAAAGTAGATGGTGATGGATTCTTTATTACTCCTGATGGACATGAAATTAAATATGAAGATATCAAACCTTTGGATGTTGGAAAGTTAACAGACATGAATTATCTCCACCAAAGAGTAGGATTTGTTGGCGGTTCAAAAGATCTTGTAAATATCTGGTTTGATATTGAATAGAATGTCTTTTGAGTGATTAAATTTGTTTAATCATCCTCAGAGTCCTCGTCTCTTTTTTTTTCTTTTTCTTGTTTGAAAACCAACTTATCCATTTCATCATATTTTCTATCTATTTCTTTCATTTCTTCTTCTATTGTTTCCTCAAGAATTAACATTTGTTCATCAATGTTATCCATTTCTTCTTTCATATCTTCTTCTAATCTTTTAATCTCCCTAGATATTTCTTCAGCTTCCTCATTCATAGATTCTTCAAGGATTTCAATTTCTTCACTTGAAACTTCTTCTATTGTTTCTTCCATAACTCTCTCTATTTTTTCCATATCTGATTCAATTTTAGTTTCTTTTTCCTTATAACTTGTTTTTTTTCTTTGTTCTAACCTGTGATCTTTCTCGTCTATTAACTTGAGAACAAAATTCAAAACTTTATCAAAAAGAGGTTGAAAAACAGTAACGTTGAAATCTTGATGATGCACACATAATTTATCAATTACTACTTTTTCCTGCT
>JBHLQZ010000218.1:0-3526 GCA_048883065.1 Candidatus Thorarchaeota archaeon
GTCTTGCATTAATGATAACTAGAAACTTTGAATTTTAATAATTACCAGCAAAATTTAAATTAATCCTATTTTTTCTTAAATAAGGTTTGAATTATGACAGTAAAAATAATGACAGATAGTGCTGCAGATATTCCGATAAATCTTGTTAAAGAATATGATCTTTCTTTAGTGCCAACAGTGATAACTTTTGGAGATGAAATTTATTATGAAAATGTCGATATCAATATGGATGAATTCTACGAAAAATTCTTTTCATCAAGCGTTTATCCAAAAACAGCAAATCCAACACTTCATCATCAATATGAAATGTATGAGAAGCTTGGAAAGGAAGCAGATGAGGTTTTGAATGTTGTAATTAGCTCTGGAATATCTGGCTCATATAATAGTGCTCTTAATGCTCGTAGAATGTATGAAAGAAAAGTAGAAAATCCCGCTAAAATTCATATATTTGATTCAAAATTTGCTACATTTGGAATAGGTATTGTTGCATTAAAAGCTTCAGAACTAGCAAAGCAAGGGATGAAAGGAGAGAAGATAATGGAAGAACTTGAGAATTATAGGAAAACAATTGAAATAGGTTTTACAGTTCCTGATCTTCAATATCTCCACAGAGGTGGTCGATTAAGCCGTTCCAAGTATTGGATTGCAAAATTAGTTGATATGAAACCAGTTATTAATTTTGAGGACGGTAAAATGGAAGTTGTTAAGTCTGTAAGGGGATTTGAAGCTGCAGTGCTGGAGTCTTTCAACACTGTATATGAGAAAAAAGGTAGACCAGATAAATTCAACGCCTATATAATGCACTCAAGAAACATTGAATCTGCTAATTTTCTTAAAGAATATATAGAGGAAAAAATACAACCAAAAGATGCAAAGATAACTATTGGTGAGATAGGGATGACTATAGTTACTCATACTGGACCCGGTTGTATTGGTTTATGTTTAGATACTGAATACAAGCTCTTTGACCTTTCCTAGTTGTGATATAATGCAATTTCAAGCTTTTCTATTTGATTTAGATGGAACTTTAATTAATTTCGATCCAGAAGAGTTTGTTCGATTATATCTCGGAGCAGCATCTCAGTTTTTTATTGATCTGATTCCTGATCCTCATTCTTTTGTCAAAGAAATCTTGGATTCGACAGATATAATGGAAAACAGCGATAATGAGTTAACTACAGCTCTTGATGATTTCTTATTTGATTTTTGCCCAAAGTTTAAAGCTGACTGTGAAGAGATAAGGCAAAGGTTTTTACAGTTCTATGAAACAAAATTCGATGTAGTCAAACCAGTAATAACACCAATGGATGGTGCCAAGGAACTACTTCTAAATATTAGAGAAAAAATGCCTGAAACTAAAATTGTTTTAGCGACCAATCCAGTTTTTCCATTTATATCCATAAAAAGAAGGATTGAATGGGGTGGCTTATCTCCTGGATATTTTGATCATATAACTCATGCAGAAAATAGTAAATTCTGCAAAGGAAATAGTAAATATTGGTTTGAGATTGTAAACTTAACTAATAGGGAACCAAGTAAAACACTAGTTATAGGAAATGATGGGTGGAGAGATATGAGTGCAAAGAAACTCGGCTTCAAAACATTCTTATTAGAATCTACACTAGAAAATGAAGATTATCTCACTGAAGAAACAATGCCAGACTTCAGAGGTTCTATTAAGGATCTCTCGGAAATTATATTTAATTAAATGCATAAAATGGTAAAACATTTAAACGTTCAAAATGTTACAGAGTGAGGAAAGATGGCAATATTTGGATTTGGAGGAGCTTTTGTTTTAGCAATTGTCTCTCTTATCTTCAATTTTTCAGTAAGTGCAAAACCTCTTTATTTCTTTTTGAAAGGTTTGATTACATTCTTGATTCAAAATATTGTAAATCTATTTGACAAAGAAAAAACTTTTGTGAAATTCTCTCTTGAACACCCAAAATACGAAAAAATGTACTTGTATGTTCTATCTGGATTATTTATTTTTACAGGAACATTCCTATTATTCTTTTATGGATTTGGAAGTTTAACTACCGCAGGATTAGTGGGTGCTTTGTTATTAATGACTAACAACATCGTAGTTACAATATTTTCTTTTCTTGGCATTACTAAATCCACTGTAATGAGAAAAATAACAAGTATTTTATTTTCTTTGAGTGCTATTCTAACTGTCCTGTTATTTATTAACAAAATCTCATCTGAGACTTCATTTATTCTTCCTAAATTCCTTGATTGGATGTTAGTTCTTCCAGCAATTGGATATGCACTGTTTCAAGCATTTTTTTTCAGTGGACAACTGAATTATGCTTATCCTGCTCTAATAATAATACCAATTTGTATTACTTTGCAAATTGAAAAGAAAATAGACCTACCTAAAAAAGATCTAAAACCAAAGGAAGAAACTTTATCCAAAAAGAGAAAAAGAGCTAGTGTTTTCTTAGATGAAATTGAAAAAGAAGCTGATGAAATTGAGAAAAAACCTGCTCTACCATTTCTTACATTTATGGATAATGGTGCAAAAGGTATCTATGCAATGTTAGCCATACTGCTTTTAGTCTTCAGCTTACAAGCAATAGGTGTCATGAGCTCGTATGGATCTTATACTTCTAAGAACTATAATCCCATGTTCTCTCTAAGACCTGATTTTGATACTGGAGTAACACTTACTTCAATCTCTTATTCTGATGCTTTCCTTTTTGGATATGAAACAGATTTCCAGAATGAGTTAGATGCTTTATTAGAATTGAATGTATCAACAGTAAAGTTAGATGTTAGACAAGAAATATTAGATAACAATCTTACGGAATTCAAACAAGTTATGAATACATTGAAATCTAATGGTTTCAAAATAATGCTTACAACTTATGGATATAGCTCCCCTAAATGGGCTTATCAAAACATTAGTTTTTCTGAATACACATCAACCTTAGAAGATCAAGCAATAACATTATTGGAGGACTGTAATCCAGAATATCTTATAATCTATCCTGAACCTTTTGGTTTCTCCACAGCTTATCTTAAAGAAGTTCCTACAATAGATACATGGGTAACTACAATAAACAACACTGTAAACCACCTACACTCTTTATCAAATGACACTGAAGTTGGAGTGAAGCTATCTTTCAATGGTTTCAGTGATGAATATTATATATTCGAGCCTTTGTGGACAAATAGCTCTCTCGATTTCTTAGGAATTGATTACTATATTATTCATGAAAGAGATATAGAAGAGATAACTGACTATCTTGACAAAATAATCCCGAATGAAAAAGAATTTTGGATCATTGAATTTGGATTATCAGCTATAATGTATGGAGAAAGAGTTCAAACAGGAGCACTAGAAAGAATGCTTGAAATTTGCACAAATGATACAAGAGTAAATGGTTTTGTGTATTTCTCACTCACAGATGACACATATACGATAAATACATATGGAATAATTGCAGAAACTGGACATAAAAGATTGATTTTCTTCAAATACAAAGAAATTATAGCAAAAATAGTTGGGTAATATATCAAA
>JBHLQZ010000219.1:0-3519 GCA_048883065.1 Candidatus Thorarchaeota archaeon
CGGTTGAACATCATACATACTATAGAAGAGAAAGGTTGGTTTAGAAACATCAGTGTAAATTTCTCCATAAACGATAGGATGACCAAAATCATCACCAGAGAGATCAGCAAGATGAACATCCTCTCCACCAAGTTTTTCAATCTTCTCAACAAGCATTTCAGCTGTTTCAATAATACCAGTACCATCAGCAGAAATTGAAGGTTGTTTAATAAAACGTTGAATTTCCTTAAGATGAATCTCTTGGAAATCAGATTTAATTTTTTCAAGTACACGATTTATATCCATACAATCACTTGTGGAAAATCACATCCAAGTTTAAAAACATACCCTCGGATAAAACTCGACGAACAACAATTAGAGTGTTTTATTCTAATGAATCTCATCTCCTTTTATATCGAAAAAATGCTAATTTATTGATAATAAAAAAGTGGATTGATTTGAATATTCAGCCTTATAAAGCTAAAACACTTGTCAGAACAAGTTCTCAGACAGAATCTCATATACATCTCAATCCATATCAAGGATGCTATCATAATTGTGCATACTGTTTTGGAAAATCTGAAGAATATTATATGCATCAAGATTATAGTGGAAGGATTAGAGTAAAAATCAATGCACCAGAACTCCTGGAAAATTATTTGAAGAAGAAAGGTTTTATTCCTTACAATAGAGACAGAACTTCCACTTTGATTGACTATATTCCATATTCAAGCAGTGGCATAAGATCAAATCTTCCACCCAAGTTTGTAATCAGTATGTTTGGGAATGTCTGCGACGTCTATCAACCTGCTGAAAAAAAGGTTGAAATAACTAAAAAGCTACTTCAAATCGCATATGATTTTGGTTTTCCTATTAGAATACTGACAAAAAGCAACCTTGTTCTTCGAGATATCGATCTTCTCAAGAAAATACATCAAGATTCTTATGCTCGAATTGCAATTACAATTACTCTTTACGATGAAGAAAAACAGAAAATCTTTGAACCAAATGCTAGTTCGACATCAGAAAGATTTGATACTGTAAAAACATTAAGAGAGAACGGGATTTCATCCGGGATATATATAACACCAGTTATACCATTCATCGGGGACAGTGATGATAATCTTACACAGATAATTAACAAAGCTAAAGAAGTTAATGCAGAATTTATTATCTCAGGAGGTTTATCTCTATCTCCAGGAAGAAACAAACAAGAATTTATGGGTGTCATAAAAACACATTTTCCCGAATATTTGGAAAGATTCAAGCTTCTTTATGAAAATAATAACAAATATGGACAACCAAATCCCAAAATAGCAGAATCATTTAATCTTAAAGATCCTATCAAAAAAGGATATGAAATCTGTAAAAAATATAACATGTTTTTCTATGAACCAAGGATAATTCCAGAGGGACAGATTAAAACAAATTTGCTGATCGCTACTGCTCTGTATAGAATTGCTTTTCTTCAAGATAAAATCTATCACTCAGAAGAAAATATCATCAAAGAATATCATCAAGCAGCTAATTTTTGTGAATCAATATCTCAAGACATGTCTTCAATACCAAATGAGGAAATTCAATCACTTCCATTTTCAAGCATCATAATTGATATTATCTCTGAAATTATTAATTCAAACAACTGCCAATATCTCTTATCAAAAAATGAATGGAAGAACCTTATAGCAACCAAAAAATAATCTTTTTCTAGTATTTTCTAATTAAAATACTATATTTCTTTGCGATAAGTTTTAAAAAACGATAGTATATTATTTTATTGAGTTCGATGAGTTCGTTGGAGAATTTAAAAGAGATTATTCCCAAAATAATTGTTGGATCTGCAAGATATCCTACCTTTGAATCTATTCCTGATGATTATCCAGTCAAGAATCTGGAATCACTTTTATCTATGCTTACTAGATCTTATGATGCAGGTGCTGAAGGTTGTTTATTTTATCTTTACAATGACGATATGGTTCAGTTCCTTAATGTCGTACATGATGAATTAAGTGAAATTAAAATAATGTTAATTATCAAATTTGTAGATATTGGTGAGATAACACGTCTTATGGACAGTTTGAATTTTTCACCCACAGCTTTATTCTTGGATTATAATCTAGCAGATCAAAGAGATAATGATTTGATAAATAAGTATCTCAATGCTCTCTCAAAATATTGCAAGAATATTGGGATTTATACTAAAGAGCCAATTGGATCAGTGTCATTTTTCATAACATCTAATCCGAAAATACATCTTTTCTTACTTCCTTTTAACATGCTGGGTCTAGGATTACAAAACAGGAGCCTAATAGAAATGATTGTAAATTCTTCTGAAAATATTTATATTGCTAGTAATCCTTTAGCTGAAGGAAGAATTAAACCAAGACAAGCATTTGAATATGTAACAACACACAGAATCCATGGTTCAAACATAGAATTTCTAGATCTTGAAACTGTTCTAGATTCAATTAAATTTGCTAAATATTTCTTAGAGACTCATGATTTTCTGCAAATAGCACTCGAATTTGAGGATCGTAGTGAAGTTTGCGAAACATGTGGTTTAGGAATGACTAGGTATTATCCTCCTACAGGAGGAAGTTGGTGGTATTGCGCTCAATGTCAAGCTAAGAAAGAATTACCTGAGTAGGTGGTATTCATCATTTCTTGTCCTTTTTGCAAAAAAGAACTACCTGATGCAAGTGTTTTTTGTGCTTATTGTGGCAAGAAAATAAGAGAAGAAACAATTGATTACACTAAGGAACCTTTCTCTGCAAAAATAGAGAAAGGATTTCAAAGAACATTAGAAACTTTCAGAAGAGGTTTTTATTCATTGCTTTCTAACCTTGAACGGAGAATAGAAAATTCTACTTCTATATCTTATGTAAACAAAGAGAAAATAATGAATACAATTAGACAATTTAAAGTAGCTAGCACTGATGAATATAATGAACAAGAAAAAGAAGAGATAAAAGAATGGGCAAAATTCGTTGAAGAAGCTATTTCTGGGAGTAAATGTATAATTTGTTTACAAGAGTTTGATTTGAAAGATAAAGAAAAAATAGCTGTGATTTTGTGTCCTAGCTGTAGTTATGCAGGACACCCAAAGCATTTTGAGGATTGGTTATCAGAAAAATCATCTTGTCCAATGTGTAGATCTGAATTAGATAAAAAATCATTAGTAAAAGGTTACTTATCGTTAAAAGAGAAACAACTAGTTTTTAGTTCAACTTGATAAAATGATATTAATTCTAAAAAGACATAATTTGCTTTGTTTTGCAAAAAATAGTGCGTCTATCACATCTTTTATAACTCTAATATTTTTTTCTCTTTTGGAAGAAAGATAAGTATGATACCACAACATCTTTTCTCTGTAAGAAATATCTCAAAAGACTTTTTTCATGAAATCTTTGCTCTTTCTTCAGCTATAGAAGAAAATCCTATTGATTTTGCAGATAAATGCAAAGGTAAAATTCTAGCAACACTTTTTTTTGAACCTAGCACTAGAACAAGACTCTCATTTGAAAGTGCAATGTTAAGATT
>JBHLQZ010000220.1:0-3511 GCA_048883065.1 Candidatus Thorarchaeota archaeon
GTCAAAACTGCACCAACTACAGTTATTTTCGAAATATGTTGTACCCAATTTGTACTTCTCATTTGTGCCATATCTATTAATTCTTTTTATTTTTTTTGATTTTATTTAGAAGTTAAATCTTTTTAAGGATTTTATTATCATACTTATTTATGTTTGTTTTAAATTTAAATCATTCACTTTTCTATTAATCATAGACAACTATAAATCAAAATTAAATATTTTAGTAAATGACAATAATAAAAATTAATATATCAAGAATTAAAATTAAAAATTCTTCATGTGAGTTTATATTGTTTGATAAAAATTATTTGGAAAAAGTCAGAGAGGAAAAAGAAAAGTGGGAAATACTTTATGAAAGTCAGAAAGAAAGAGATGTGAAATTTGTCACGGATTCTGAAATTTCTATTAAAAACCTTTATACACCTTTAGATATTAAAGAAAAAGAGTATTTAGAAGATATAAATTTTCCGGGTAATGCTCCTTATACCAGAGGAGTTTATCCATCAATGTATCGAGGACGTCTGTGGACTATGCGATTATTTTCAGGTCATGGAACTCCTGAAGAAACAAATAAAAGATGGAAATTTCTTTATGAAAATGGTGAAACAGGATTTAGTGCTGCGGTAGATGCATTAACCTTTAATGGAATTGACCCTACTAATCCAGATGGAGCTCCTGAAGTTGGGACTTCTGGTGTTCCTCTCTATTGTATCGATAGTCTTTTTGCTCTTACAGAAGATATTCCAATAGATAAAATTAGTGTAGCCTTAGTTGTTGAACCTTTCACAACCGCACCTGTCTGTTCAATGTATTTTAATATGGCAAAAGCTCGGGGATATGATATAAAACAACTCATGGGAACTACTCAAAACGATATTTTAACTATGACTGTTGGCTACATTCCTTATAAGAATTGTCCCCCTAATCACTTACTCCGTATCGCATGTGATTTTATTGAGTGGACTGTAGCTCAAAAGAACGTTCCAAAATGGCATCCAATTAATTTTACTGGTTATAATTATAGAGAAGGTGGCATTGATGCGATTCAGGAATTAGGTTTTGTTTTTGCGAGTGCTTGTTCTCATATTGATAATCTTTTAGAAAGGGGATGGAAAATAGATGATTTCGTAGGTAGACTTGCTTTTCATCTTGCTGCTCATAAGGACTTTTTTGAAGAAATCGCAAAATATAGAGCTGCGAGGAGAATTTGGTACAAATTAATGAAGGACAAATATGAAGCTAAAGATCCAAAAAATCTAGGTTTTCGTTTTCATATACAAACTGCCGGAAGTTCATTAACGGCACAGACCCCACTAGTAAATATTGTAAGAACTTCAATTCAAGCATTAGAAGCAACACTAGGTGGTTGTCAATCTCTTCATACAAACTCTTATGATGAGGCAATATGCTTACCCTCCGAAGAAGCTGCTCTTATAGCTTTAAGGACTCAACAAGTGATTTCAGATGAGACTAGAGTCCATAATACCATTGATCCGTTAGCAGGTTCTTATTTTATTGAATGGTTAACTGATGAGGTTGAGGAGCGAGTATGGAATTATATGGATAAAATTCAAAAAGTGGGAACGATTGATAAAGCATTATCTTCTGGATGGTTGTATAAAGAAATGAGAGATGCTTTCCATAAAAGAAGAATGCGTATTGAAAGTGGAGATGAAGTAATGTTGGGCGTTAATAAGTATGCTGTGCCTTACGATACTGTAACAGATGTATTTAGAACCAACAAAGAAGCAATTAAAATTGAAGTTGACAGAATCAATAAATTAAAAGCGCGAAGAGATAATGCAAAATTAGAAAAGATCTTAGATAAATTACGAACTGTCTGTGAAAAAGAAGAAAATATAATGCCCTTAGTTATGGAAGCTACTAAAGAGGGGGCAACCGTACAAGAAGTTTGTGATATCTATAGAGAAATATGGGGTATTTGGGAGCCTCCATTAGCAATTTAAATACGGGGTGTTAAAGATGAGTGATAAGAAAATAAGAGTTTTAATGTCTAAACCGGGTATTGATGGACACTGGCGTGGAGGAATAGTAGTATCAAGGGCTATCAGAGATGCTGGTATGGAACTTATCTTTGGAGGATTTCAAAATGTAGAACAAATTGTTGAATCCGCAATACAAGAGGATGTTGATGTTATAGGATTAAGTATTCATTCTGGAGCACATTTTGATTATACACAAAAAGTTATCGATTTATTAAAAGAGCGTGGAGTACTTGAGAATATAATGATACTAGTTGGGGGAGTAATCCCAGCAAAAGACTTTTCAAAGTTAAAGGAGATGGGTGTTTCGAACTGTTACGGACCAGGGAGTATGACCTCTGATATTGTGAACTTCATTAGAACCCATACAAAAAAATAAAATAAATTTAATTACTTAGGACTTTACTCTAATATTGTCGAATTTATTAAAGCCCATGTCAAAAAATAAAAAACATATGTAATATTTTTTTATCTAATTATAATTTTTAACTTATTTTTCTCTGAGGATGTTGTTTTTTTGAATAATAGATACGATATTGAGAAATTAATTAAGAAATTCAAACATAAAGATAAAATCGCTTTAGCAAAGCTAATTTCAATCATCGAAAATGAACCTGAAAGAGCCCACGAAATATTTAAATATTTTGAAGATGTAAGGAATGATTCCTATATTATTGGTATTACAGGGTCTCCTGGAGTGGGGAAAAGCACTTTGACTGGTGCTATTACTCAAAAATTATTAGATGAGGGGAAATCTGTGGGTATTATTTGCGTTGATCCAACTTCTCCTTTTAGTGGAGGTGCATTTTTAGGAGATAGAGTACGTATGACAAATATTTCATTACATCCTAACGTATTTTTGCGCAGTCTCGCTTCTAGGGGGTATAAAGGTGGTATTTCAAGAGCTGTTTTTGACATAAGTCTACTATATGAAGCATTTGGCATGGATGTAATTATTATTGAAACTGTAGGTGTTGGACAAGCAGAATTTGATATTTATAATCTAGCATATACTGTCCTTGTTATCTTAGTACCTGGGTATGGTGATGCGATCCAAATGCAGAAAGCTGGTCTGATTGAAATCGGAGATATTTACGATATAAACAAGAAAGATTTAGGGGGAGAAGACATTGCAGTTCAAGTTGAGATGATGCTTGATGATACTATTTTTCAAAGTGGATGGAGACCCCCAGTATCAATGACAGACGCGATTTCAGGGGAAGGAGTTGATGATTTAATACAGCACATTTGGGACCATAAAGAACATATTGAACTTTCAGAATTACTAAATGAGAAAAAAAAGAATAGATTCTCTTACAAGATTAAAGAATTAATCTATTCTAAAATTGAAAAACTAATCTCTGAGGATTTCATAAATGAAGACGAAATTAATGAAATCGTAAAACATGCAATAGATGATGGGAAATTCAAAATTTACCGAACTATACATAATAAATTTGAAGATGTCAATTTCGATATAAAAAAGAAATAATAATTATTTTTTATAA
>JBHLQZ010000221.1:0-3509 GCA_048883065.1 Candidatus Thorarchaeota archaeon
TTTTATTTTCAAGCCAAGACATGAGGTTCCTTGTTCAAGAATTTTTTTAAACGATTTAAGAGTTATGATAAAGCAGAATGTAGTTTTAATATCTACTCAATTCAATAATCTTTATAAATGTCATTTAAACCTTTGTTGTAGAGAATTGATTTGGAGGAAAGATATTGAGAACATCCAAAATAATATGTTCAATAATGGTTTTTTCACTAATAGTACTAATGTTCTTCATTACACCTAATATGCAAGCAGGATTATCAGACGAAATTGATTGGGAATTTAATGGAATTAGACATTACCCAAAACACCGTCAAACTGTAATCCCAAGCATATATGAGGATCCATACAGAATTCGTACTTTTGTGTATGCCTTAGATACAACTGATGATGGGTTTGTAGATCTTATTGTAGCTCTTCATGGAATACAATCAATCAGAAATGCTCCTGGTTTCTCTGATTTTTTTGAAGAATCTAAAGTTCAAGGAAACGGAGGTAACTATAGTTTTGCTATCAATGAAGTAAGTGGATTAGAATGGATGTACATAACACCTGTAAATGTAGTTACTTTTGATAATAAAACTCAAGATATCTATGCTAGAATTGTAGATAAATTAGATTCACCACTTGTTAGTTTACCAGAAATTTGGAGTGGTTCAGATTTAAGATTGCCAGTTCATTTAGTTGATTTTACACTAGTTGTAGGCCCTGTTGGTCATTGGCAAATAATCTATGAAGATGGTACTCTTGTCAATGGTAATTTTACAACATATGGACCGGCGAATCCACTACCTTCATTTTCTACCGAAAGAAACACAACTTTATATGATTGGCCTTATTATAATCTAACTGTTGCTGAAAACGTTGAACGTTCATCTTTACCACGAACTCATAGTTTTAGTGTTAGTTTTCCATTTTTATCTGTTATAATATCGTTTTCAACTATCATTGCAATTTATACATTTATTTACACAAAAAGGAGGAGAAGAAGATGAAAACAAAGATAGTATGGCTTAGTATTTTATTATCAACGATCATGATAGTTTCAATGTTCAGTGCTATATCATTAATATCATATGCTCAAGAAGACGAAGAAGAAGAAGATATTTGGGATTTTGAAGGATATATGAGAGTTACAAGTGATGAAAACAGATTTTTAGTTCTTGGACCTACAGAAAGAGCAGATATGGGATTGAATGAATCTGTTGGAGGATATACTAGACCAAACCTATATTTTGGTTTACTTGGTTTAGATACAGATGATGATGAAGGAACAGATATTTACTATGGTTTTTATGGTAATAATTTTATTGATACATCTCATCTAAATTATACAACAGCTCAAATCAATTTATACAAAATTACAGTCAATGCAAGATGGAGATTAAGAATACCTGATGGATCCCTAGCAAAGTGGGAAGTATTCTACTATCCTGATCCTAACTATTCTACTTATGCTTCTGTATTAGATTTTAACACACCAATTTATTATGTAAATCTAACAAAATATACAGGTGTAAATCTTCAGTATAGAATAGATTATGGTCTAAATTATACTCTGGGTAACTTCACAACTTTTGGAGATGATAATCCACTTTATCCAGACATGCCAAGTTTTCCAGGTTATAATGTCTCAATTCCTCTATTTACTTCAAGCAATTTAATCGAGGAACTTCTAGAAACAAGTTTTTTCAGCAATACTATTGGTTTCCTGATGGTTGTAACCATAACTTTTCTGATATTTAACAAATTTAAGAAGTGGAAGAAGAAAAAACCTAATTCCAGTTAACAAGATTCCTAAAGGTTTTTATCTTTCTTTTCTTTATACTTTTATGGTTTGAAATGTTTGGAATCTTAGTTGATCTCTCCACATTACTAGTGTCGATATGTGGATTCTTACTGATTTTAATAATCGTGATTCCAAACTTAACAAAACTGAAAAATCAATATTGGTTTATCATTAAAAGTTTATTAATTATCTCTCTTGTTATAATGATTATTTTATTCGCAATAAATGGGGAAGATTTATTCTTTTTCTTTGGATCTATTTTTGGAACAAGTTTTACTTTACGAGCATTATTATTGTATTCTAAAAATAAATCTTTATTGCTATCATTCGCTTTAATTTCTTTCTCTTTTACTTTTCTGTCTTTTAATCAAAAAATAATGTTTTATGCTAATTTAGTGTTTTCCTACATCCTTTTTCTATCGATAGGAACTTATTCTCTGTTTAAAGAACAAAAAGCCAAAGAAAAGAAAACTTCAAGAATCACTCTTGATTTCTTCCTAAACTTGATGTTTTTAGGATTAATTACTGTTCCTTTAATTCTCATATGTAATATCTTATATTCTTCATCTGCTGGATTTTTCAATGTCTGGATTGAAGGAGACTCATTAATTGATATTTTTAGCACAAATTATCATCTTATTATTTTCTCTGTTATCATACTAGTTTTCTTAATCATTATGTCAATTTATCTTACTTTAGAAATTAAATCAAACGATCAAAAAAGAGCTGAAGAATCTTGGTATTCTTGAATTATGTGATTACAATATCATTCATTTGTTTTGTTTTAGGCATATCACTTATGCTGTTTCTTAAAACAAACTTCAGGATAATATTCGGATTTTTATTGATATTTCTTTCAGGAATAATCATTATTTCTAGCGTAAATTTTACAGCTGAAAGTTTTATACTTGTTATTCTTGGTTTAGTCGCTTTTTCGATAATATTTATTTTTGTTTTTAGAGATCAATTAATATTTTCATTAAAAAAGGAAGGAATGACAGATGATTAGTATTAGTGCATTGCTTTTAACAATTCAAATTTGCTTATTCTTGTTATTCCCAATATTAAGAATAACTATATTGAAATTCTTTTTTGATGATGAGAAGCTTAAAAAATTTTATCTGTATTCATATATAGCTTCTAGTCTTATAATTACTATCAGCTTTGTATCATATTTCCTTTATTCATATTTTACAACAACAATAGAACCTTTGTCAATCTTTAAGTTTTATGAATCTCAGCAATATAATATTGAGATAGGATTTAGAATAGATTTGATTCAAGTTGTTTTTTATGCAACAATTTTCTTGGCTCTTCCACTAATTATAAATTACTTAGCTTTGAGTAATCCTAAACTTGAGATCAAACATTTGGAGAGAATAATCCTTATTTTTACAATAAGTATTCTTCTCATTTTTTCTCCTAATTTTCTACAATTTCTAGTAATCTATCTCGTTCTAGATGTTTTAATAATTGATTTTGTCAATTTCTCAATTTTTTCTGATCGAAAACAGAAGAATAATATCAAGTCATTAGTTTTTTCTTTCATCCTTGGAAACATCTTTATTTTCATCTCTATTGCCTTATTAATTCGAAGGTCTCGTTCTTTTGATTTCTCAGTAATCTATAATGACATTATGTTCAAATTTATTCTTTCAAATCCTTATTTTAGAAACCTTTGTATTTTACTACTTATAGGAATAATAATAAAATGCTCTCTATTCCC
>JBHLQZ010000222.1:0-3508 GCA_048883065.1 Candidatus Thorarchaeota archaeon
CATGGAAGATATTAAAAAGATTCAATGTGATTACGTGACCCGAAATAGCTTCTTTGGACACTTCTCTAAAACTATTAATAATTTCTCCATCTTTTCCTTCTTGATATTTAATGACATATTCCTTTGTTAATTTATTTAAATCCTCAATGTTATCCTCTACTGAATTGAATAAAATTGAGTACAAATTAGGAAGTCTTTTCTGAAGAGATGTGCTTACTCGATCTAATTTTTGAAGCCATTTAGCTAGATTTTCTTTTTCCTGTTGTTTAACTTTAGATTTTTCTAGATGAGAAAGATATTCTTTGATATCTTCTGGATTTAATTCATATAATTTGGATTTTGTTTTAATATTGATATTTAAAACTTGAAATTGATATTTTAATTGCTGTATCTCCAGAAAAGTATTCATTATTGCATAGATTTTACCTATCCAAAGATCTATTTTGCAATCAGGCTTTAATTTTTCCTCCTTAAGTAAGTTGTATCCTATTATTAAAGGAGCAATTTGTCTTCCTAAATCATTAATATAATATCTGAAATTAACTGCAGCACCTAGGAATTTATACAACCTTCCAAGTACATCACCTAAAACCGATCCTCTTACATTTCCAATATGTAAAGGGCCCACTGGATTACTAGATGTATGTTCTATTATTATTCTTTCAGAAGCTTTTAGTGTATTTTGACCATATTTTGGTTGTTTGATTGTTTCTAACAAAATTTTCTTTACAAAAGTTTTTTTTTCTAAAAAAACATTGAGAAAACCATCTTTGAATTCAAATCTGCTGATGTACTCTGGTATAGATAGTTTTTCTGTCAATTTATTACCTATCTCATCAGGTGTAGTTTTTTGAATCTTTGCGATATTAAATAAAGGAAAGCTAATATCACCCATTGTAGGAGATGGAGGTTTAGTCCAAACTATTTCAGCGTCTATATTATATTGCTCTTCTAAGATTTCCTTTATCTTATCTTTGATTGTATCGTATATACGAGAAGACATTATTTGAATTTCACCTTAATCATTATTGTTCAAAGATCAATCTTACCAATTCATAATTTTCTTATTGCAAAAATTCCTTCTAAAATACTTAAACTTTCCTTCTTTTGGTTTTGTGTCTTTGTTTATTGTTAAAATCAACAATAAGTTTAAAATAGATTGTTTTTGCGGATAGATAAATGAGAACAGATAAATATATGTTATCTGAAATCTCGATTAAAAAATAACAGTGGGATTTGAATGGGTAAAGTTCCTAACTTAACATATGAAGAGTTCACTAATATTCTAAAGGATGAGAAAAAACCAATTATAGTTGATACTTGGGCTCCATGGTGTGGTCCATGTAGAAGTATTGAACCTTACTTTGAACAGTTGTTTGAGAAATACAAAGATCAAATGATATTTTTACGTATGAATATGGATGAAGAACCAGAATTTGCTAACAAATACATGATAGCTAGTCTTCCTACATTTGTTGTTTTTAAAAATGGAGAACCATTTAATTCTCTTATAGGGAATAGGAGAGATAAACTCCTTAAATTAGTTGAAGAAACATTGAGAACTAATTGAATTCGTTAGATTTTTAGGTAAGTTTTACACTTTTTATCATATCAGTATTGAGAGTGTCTTATGTGTATCCTGAGAAGAAGAATCTGACATTTCCACATGGTCTTTATGAATACCTTGTTAGAAAAGCTAATGCAGCTGTAAACAAATCATTCATAGAAATAACTTTTCCAATTATTAAGTTTAAATTTCTCGAATCTGATAGAAAGGGAAGTCCTCAGACCATTGATTATTTATTTGGAGAATTAAGTAAAAGGATAGGAGGGATTTCGAAAAAATATAACCTTGATTTTCAGCATAGTATGCATAGAAAAAAAGTAATGGTTGAGTATAAACCTGGTAAAACTGAAAGGATAATTCAACTCTCTGGATATCATTTCATCCCATTGAAATCTTTTGGAAATATTTTGTATATTGCTGTTTGGAGTTATATTGTTTACTCCTTAGGGAAAAAACCAAAGGATGATGAATATGCAAAAAAACTTGAAACAAGATATAATGATAGTCTTGAGGAATTTAAAGAATATTGGAACAGAATGCCTAGAAAGAAAATACCTCTAACTGATGAAAGATTGTGTTTTGTATGTGGAAAACCAGCTTTTGTTTATAATCAATGGACATACAAGTATAAAGGTCAAACTGAAGAGGTTTTAACTCCTGTATGTGAGAAACATAGGGATATTCTCATTTAAGCTATTTCTTGAGAAAGTTTAAGAATTCTAAAACTCTCTACAAATTAATGATTAGGGAATTAAGTTCGGAAAAAAAAAGTGAGTTATTAAATACTCTTAGAGAAATATCCAGAGAATGTGATTTAGCAGCTATCGCAATAGTTAGTGCTGAAGGTCAAGAACTTGCTTTTTTTGCAGAAAAGGGAACTGATCAAGTCGTAATGTCCGCATTAGCATCAGCATTAAATGCAGCTGGACAAAAAACAGTAGATCAAATAAAATGTGGAGATCTTGATCAAGTAATTATTAAAGGAACTGAAGGTTTTGTTATCTTACAAAATCTCGAATCATTTATAGCATTAGCAGCTTCAAACGAGATTTTTAGTTTAGCTTTAGCTATGAATGTTCTTTCAAAATATGGAAAAAATATTTATCAAATTCTTACGTCTTAGGTTTCTTTTTCCTATAAGTAAGAAGAAAAACTATACAAACTAAAATTGAGAGTTCTACGATTATTGGTCCCCATGATACTCTTGCTAAAATATGTATTTCCCATTCGTTTTTGTTGGATGAAGATCGAATAGCCAGATAGTATTTACCAGGTTTTATATCAAGGTCAATAGGTCTGAAAGAGAATTCATATGTTCCATTCTCAAAATCTGTGTAGGTTGAATATTCCAGAAACTTAACTTCCTCTAATTCAAATGAAAGGTAGAAATTCCAGTTAGTAAGAGGTTTGAAATAGTTATTTGCATCAATTCTTAAAACTAGATTTTCATTCTCCTTTATTTCAGTGGATGAAAGATTATACTCAAAGCTTAATCCAAAACCTATAGAGTTTGTGTAAATGTTTTCTAAAAGATCAAAATTATCTCCAAAATCTGAAGCAAGTAATAACTCATTGTAAACAGAATTAGAGTAGATGTATGGGGAATTAAGGAACATCTCGATGTTGTTACAAGCTATAATCAAAGAACCGTTATCATATCTATTTTCAGAGTAAACAAATCTATTTGCAATAGAATTATAGGCATCATTCTCTTTTGAGACATTAAGTGGGTAAGGGATAAATATCTCATCTATTACATTTAGATCATCAACTAATACATGCGAGATAGAAGCTAAATCTATTGTCTCATTAGTAACACCAAGTGTCTCATAAGAAATGTTAAAGGGATTTAGGAGGTTATTCAAACTAGTGAGATCACTATTTATTGAAGGAAGTATTATCAAAGAACCTCCTTTATAATTACCGTTAGGTAATATGTAA
>JBHLQZ010000223.1:0-3494 GCA_048883065.1 Candidatus Thorarchaeota archaeon
AATGATTGCTTTAGACTCTATAGTTTGTTGATTAGTTGTGACATTAAATCCTTTTTCACTTTTAGAAACAGATTTTACCATCTCATTTGTGATATCTAATATTGGAAAATCACTTTTTACTCCAGAAATAATATCCTCTTTTTGGATTCCTTCTTGATGCTCCAAAGTAATTTTATCTTGAGTAAATTCTAAGTTAAGACTCTGTACTTGTTCAACAAGTTGCTGGATGAAATCTACACCAACAGTTTTGCTTATACCAGGAATATTTTCTAATTCCCCTTTCTTAGCAGTATTTGAATCAAAAGGAATACCGTATATTTTGATTTTCACCTCAGGATTTTTACAATACACAGCAATTGCTGCAGATAATCCTGTTAGTCCAGATCCAATAATTGCTAAATCACATTTATTTTTACTCATTGTAGAATATTCTAGACAACGTTAAAATAAATTTATCTATGAAAATTGAACTTTTACTAGAATAAAAGGAAAATAAAAAAAAGGGCTTAGTTGTCTACAATGAAGTAGAAAACTGACCTCATGTCATTTAGGTTGCTCCTTTTAATAATTAACCCTAACTCTATTAACCTTCGTAAAGCATATCTAGCAGTTCTTGCTGGGATTGCTGAAGCTTTTATGAGTTGTTTTTGGGTCAATGGTCCTTTTTTCTCCAAAATGGATAAAAGTTTTTTTCCTGAAACGGGTATTTCCTCATCTGCCATGCTATATCCCCTTGCTTGGTATGTAATACGGATGTAGTACCTTTATAAAAGCAATCTCAGTATTTTATCCGCGATTGCGGTTATAAATCTAAGTAATCTATCCGCGATACAAATTTTCAGGGAATGCTTTTATTAATAGATATTTTTCTCATATTATTTAGATATATATTTAATTAATTAATTTGCGCTAGTAGAAAATTTAATATGTTTATATCCACTTTATGTTTTTCTGAGTGTGTTGTGGGGACTCTCAAAATGGAAAGCTCACCAGAAATCTATCATATGGCAAATCAATTGCAAAGAATCAATTATCTTGGTAATGTACAAACTCTACAAATAGAATTTGATATACTCTCTGAAGACAATAAAATGCAACTTCTACAAACATTTAATGATTCTACCGGTATTGGACAGTATAAATCAGACATGGTTATTTTGGAACAAATAACTGGTAGAGATATGCTAGAAATAATCAACACTCTTCATAATATTAACAGCATTTGTGGGGATCTCTCTACAATAGAAAGTATAACTGCTTTGGTTGAAGTGAATTACAAAGAGGAAATATACTTCATAGTTGTCTCCTATAACCCACAAACCAGTGGTCTCGAATTAATATCGACCTCTGAAAGTAAATTATATTTTGAATTACTAAATTTTGTTAGAACAAAATGGGCTCTATCAAAAACAATAATTAAGTAAGTTTATTTCTTTTAAATTGAAAGAATTTTATCCTCTAATAACTTTCTTATCAGTTTTAGATTCTGTTGAATTTCAGTTGATTTAATAGTTAAATTATTACTAAGAATTTTGTCACTAATATCATATAATAGATATGAAGCTATATGAAAATCAATGGTTAATCCTTCAGGATATAAATCAAATAGGTCATATTGTGCTCCCATCGATTGCAAAGAATCGTTGTAACTTTCAACAAAAATCGCGAAATTATTTTTTGTTTTCTCTACCGTTAATTTATTCTGGAACTCTTTAATACAAGGTTTTGCAAAAAATATTCCCATATCTTCAGCTCTATCTCTACCTGGAGTAATGAATTCTGGATCAATGATGTATATTTTAACATCATTGTTCTCTATTATCTGATTATCTTCATCAGTAGCAAATAATATATTCCCTTGATGAAAATCTCCATGGATTCTCGTTGAACCTTTTGATACCTCTAAACCAATAAATGAAGGAAGCATTAATTCTAGAATCTCTTGTTCTAAAGCTTCGTTTTCAAGAGTTGATAATAAGTAAAGAATGAGTTTCTTATATGGATCAGCAGAGAAATTTCCGGTCTCTATTCCATGAATAGCAGCTAAGGTTTTACCTGCTAATTGATGTTTAATAGTGTCATCCATCTTAGACTTTCTAAAGTTATTTCCAATGATACCTTCATAGATTATGCAACGATTCTTAGGACTTTTGTAAATAATTTCAGGCATATAGATATCAGGATGATTCTTAGGAACTTCAGAAAGTATTGAGTAGTTTTTTATTTCTTTATTATAGCGACTCTCATCAGCTGCAAACTTCACTACTAAAAATACATTATGTTTTCCAATATCTGAATTAAGATAATATGTTACAAAATGAACCTTTGATTTAGAAGTTCCTTTTTCTTCAGAGATAACATTTTCTATTGAAATAAATGATGGTCTCTCCCCTTTTTCCTCATATATTTGAGTTTTAAAATAAGGTTGTAAACTTTCTCCTATTGTAGTCAAAATTGTTTTTAATCTTTGCTTTTTTCTTACAGCATCAGATGACGGAACTAAATCTTCTTCACTCAAATGTTTCAAATAATAATAAATTTTGAATTTAATAAATTCTGCTGTGGTTTCAATCAAAATAAACTATATTAGTAAATTTAATGGATTTATCATACCTATAATTTTATCCCCATCTACTACAATCAAGTGATTTATTTTTTGTTCTTTCATCTTTATAAGAGCTGAAGAAATATTTTCATATGCTTTTATTTTCACAATGGGAGTTTGCATTATTTCTTTTACTTTTATTTTTTTTAGTTCTTCACCTTGAGCTAGGACCTTAATAATATCTTTTGATGTTAATATCCCCACAGCGTCTCCATTATCAGTGACTAACAAAGAACCAACATCAAAATCAGACATAGTTAGAATAGCTTCATGCAAATTTTTTGATGATTTAATATATAAAATTCCTTTAGTCATTACACTAGAAACAGGATCATCCATTTCATATGTTCTTAATGTCATCTGAGCTTGTTAAAAATTTATAATGTTAAATATTTTGTATACAGCAACAAAAACTGATTACTAACGGAAAAAATAATTAACCATTAAGAAATTATATCTCAATGGACGAACCTGTCAAAATCATTCATTTTAGTGATACACACTTTACAAAAAGACCTCAATTTATTAAGGGGAGTTATTCTAAATCAGTCAGAACCATAAACTCTATAGCTCATGATTTTGCTATTTTTACGGGGGACTTAACTCAAGATGGTCTAGGTGAAGAATATAGACTTGCAGATGAGCTAAGAAAGCAAATAATATCTCCAAAAATATATTGGATTATAGGAAATCATGACAGTAGAAGTGGTGGATTTGAAGTTTGGGAGAAGATGGTTGGTCCTAGAGAATTTCACGATTTTGATGAGGACAAAAGCATTCTATTTGTTGGCTTAGATTCATGTATTCCTGACAGAGATGAAGGAAGATTTGGTAAAGAAGAGTTGGATTATACAAGGAAGATATTAACAAAATACGGAGACGCTAAAAT
>JBHLQZ010000224.1:0-3492 GCA_048883065.1 Candidatus Thorarchaeota archaeon
AAAGCAATAGGCATTATTATAAGAGGTGGAAAAACATCGATAGGAAGTCTAATAGCTATACTATTTGTGAAAAACATGATTACATAAAGTAAAATTGTAAGATACATTGATGAAGCTACAAAAAAAAGCAAAGTACTAAAGTAAAGATCTATTTTATCGTAAATTTTCATTTTACCTACTAGAATTTTCTTCCATCTCAGTTTTAGTGTGTGCATACTTCCTTTAGCCCATCTCAGAATTTGCGATAATAAGAGAGAAAAATTCCCAGGAATTAATCCAAAACTTCCATATTCATCTATCAAAGTACTTTTGTAGCCTTTTGTAAGAATCTGTATAGATAGATCAATATCTTCAGTAAAAGTATCAGCAGGAATTCCTCCTACTTCCTCTATTATTGTTTTTCTAAAACATGCAGTAGATCCATTGAAGAGAACTGTTGATCTTTGATTTTTTGAGCGTTCAAACAATTCAAAGAATTGTGCATACATCACTGCCTCCCAGACTTGTAATCTTGATTTAATATTATAAAAATTAACTTTAGATTGAACAAAAGCTATATCATCATTATTTAGTAATACTGAAACACTTTTTCTTATAAAATCAGGGGATACTTGATGATCATAATCTAACAAAACCAAGTAATCAGCTTTTACTTCTTTCAACATTATATTTAGCATCCCTGCCTTAAACCTCAAATTTGTTATATCATGTATATAGTCAACTTTGCTTTTTTCACATATTTCTTTGACTTGTCTATAATCTGGATATGATGGATCTGTATCATCACCCACTATAATCTGAATTTTCTCTATTGGATAATTTGATTGTAATATAGCATTAAGTGACGATTCCAGAATTTTTGGATTGGCTTCACGAATTGGTAATAAAATACTTACTAGAGGAAATTCCTGAAGAGTATAATCAGAACTAGTATTAGTAGTAGGTGGATTAAAACATGTTGTACTTACATGTTTGAATAACATGACTGTATAAAAAATACCTATCACTTCAACACAAAGAGAGAGAATATTTAGAATAGTCTGAAGTATAGTAGTTGAATTAGTTTGTTGTGATATTAGAACAATAGACCAAACAAAATAAATTGACCCTACAATAAGAATTGTGAATGTAAACACATAAAGAAGTATTCCAGTAATCTGCCAACCTAAAAGATTATTTTTTTGTTTAGAATACTGCACTTCCATTAGAGCTAACCGCTTTCCTATAAGTTTTTGTGCATAGGCTACTTTCTTAAGCATTTCTGTTAAAATAGAGAATATTGGATCAGAGTGAGCTAGGTAGTTCACATTTGATCATAGGTTGTTACAAATCATCATTTCCTCTATTCTCAAATCTAAAATTAGTACATAATATTTCAATTATTCTTTATATTAGAGAAAATAATGGAGAATTCTATTGCTTTTCTTTCTCTTCAGATTCATCTAAAGCGAGTTGCAAATCAGAATCGTCCTGTGTTAAATTTTGTGTTTCCTTTTGTAAAAGTGCTGCTTCTTTTTCTTTCTTTCTTTTTTCTCTAAGTTGAGTTGGAGTCATTACAGCTTCTATTTGATTTTTAGGAACAGGAGGAGGTTCATATCTAGATAATAACTGTGTGAGTAATATTTTCTCTTTTTCTAGATTTAATTCATCACATATTTCATAGAATTGTTCTTCAAAAAGGAATACATCTTCAAGGAGTTTTCCATATATAGCATTCAAATCATTTTCATTTAAATTCATAATTTCGTCTGATGTCATTTCAGTAATGTATTCTTTCAATAAATCCTGATCATCTGCAGTTTTACTAAGGTAAATGAGAAACTGAGAAAGATTTTCTTGAGCATTATGAACGCTTGTTTTAATGAGAATTTCACGATAATCTTTTGTAAAAACTTGAACAAACTCTTCTTTTGAGACTTTAAGATTTGTAATCATTTCTTCTTCCCACTCATCCGGCAATTTAGAGAAATTAAAAGCTAGAGCAGGAATTAAATATGTATACAAAACTGGTCTAATTTCTTCTAAATCTTCATCACTGATTTTTTTCAGCAATTTGATGAATATTTTATAATGCTCATTATTTCCTGAAGCTTCAAAGTATCGTAGAATTGGAAGAATTGATTCTTTTGGTAGCAAATCAGTAAAATACAATCTAAACACTAAAGGACGTAAGATATAAGGAACAAATAAAATAAGAATAACTGGTAGAAGTGCATAAATAAAATTTCCCTCTGCTAATACTTGCCACAAAACTATAACTAATGCAATAATAACCACCCAGATGCCAATTTGAACATATCTCACTATTTTTCTTGCTTTTGTGATATTAAAGCAAAGTTGGCATATTCTATCAGCTGATGCCCCATAATGCTGATCTAGATTACATATTGTTAAACCACATGTAGAACATTTTCCATCTGAAGTATTAGTATAGTGAAATGCACAAAACTCTTCTCTTTCAGCTTCAACCATATCTACAAAAAAATAAGGCATTTTTAAAACTTTATTATCTGTGTCGTTTTTGATTTTACTCATCATTCTAGGAAAAAACGGGAATTAGGGATTAACTTAAATACGAAGTATCAAAAATAATTACTTGTAAGAACATTAGATTGGAATGTGATTTGTATTGAATAAGGAAGAAACAGTACAAACATTAATACGAGAAGCAAAAGAGATATTGACTCAGCAATCTATTGATGAGTTTGTGAAATTCATTGAAATAAAAACTAATGAACTTGAATTGAAAAATCAGTTTCTTGAATCCATTATTGTATGGCATTTTTTTGAAGAAACAATGTCGAATATGGAAGAAAAAGCTCTTTTAGCATATGTTTACAGCAAATTAATAAGCAGATATCTAATGATAGATGACCTCAAAAAAGCTGAAGAGATGTATAAAAAAGCCTCAGAAGAAGATCTCAGTAGTTTTCATCTTAATACAGTTCGAACAATTTTTGAAAAAAGAACAGAAAAGAAATCAAAGAAAGAAGTTGTTGAAATTGCAAAAAAAGATATTTTTGGTGATTTTGGACCGACGGTTACTGCTCCAAATATTCTTTTTGAAAATAATACTCAAATAAGGAATTATGTCTTGAATGAGCTTCCTGGAGGAACTTACACGATTAAGATATTCAACCATAAACAAGCTAACACTGAAGAACTACAAATGATAACAGAAACTCTTGAAGAGTTTGAAGTTATATCAATTAATGAAATAGTGAGGATTGATTGAGATGGCAGAAAAAAAAGCAATTTGGGGATCAACCAGATATTTCATTGAGATAGAACCTAATACTAATCTGTTCAACACTGCAATGAGTGGTCTAGTTCAATTCTTTGACACACGTGATTTGTTAAATGAGAAGGAATGCGAAAATCTTCACGAACTTGTTAGAACAGTTTTTGATTTTTGGTCAACAATTTTACCACCACACGAAACAAGAGTTGCGCGCTGGTTAGATGAATACTTCCAAAATATGGGTATAAGAA
>JBHLQZ010000225.1:0-3486 GCA_048883065.1 Candidatus Thorarchaeota archaeon
AAAAGAGTTGTAAAAAGACCTAATACTCCATCAAATGTAATTAAAGCTGTTTCTATACTTAAAGATAAGTAAAAAACAACAAATTCTTGTTTTTGCGATAGATATTTATTAATGATTTTTTCTCTTATATAATATGAAAAATAAAAAATTAACAACACTTTTTATGCTTATTTTACTATTGCCAATTTTTAGTGCAAATATAAGTGTAAATAATACTCAAGCAGTTGATTCAACAATTATCAGTAATATTTTTGTTCCAGAATCTTCTACTACCTATAAAGGTACAACAAATATTACTGCTTTTGCTGGTCCAGATACTGCTTACAAAGTAGTTATGGATTCAATAAAATCAGCTAAAACTACTTTTTACTTAGAAGTATATACATTATCTAGCGAACCTCTTGTAAATGAACTAATAAGAGCTTATGACAGGGGGGTAGACGTAGTAGTTCAATTGTCAGAAGATAGAGTAAATTCTTATGAAGATGATTATACTGAAGAAGCAGCATACAGACTAGATGATGCTGGTATTTCCGTATATTGGATTGATAAAGTAGCTTTTACATACACCCACTCAAAGTTCTGGATAGTGGATAGTCAAGTTGCTTATGTTTATTCTGGGAATTGGGCACCTTCAAGTATCCCTCAAGCTCCAGAAGCTAGGACTAACAGAGAAATGGGATTAGCTTTCAATGATTCGAGCATTGCAGCATACTTTGAAAATGTTTTCCTAGATGATGGATTATATAGATCAACACCTTATACACCAGGACCAGGTGGAGGAAGCTTGCAGGCTAATGAAACCTCAGGAACATATACTCATCCCTTCAGTACTGCAAACTTTGTTGAATATGCAGAAGTTACACCTATATTTTCACCTAATAACAGTTACGAACTTCTATCTAGTCTTATTCAAAATGCAACGACTACTATAGATCTTGAACTTCAATATATTAAATTTGATTGCGATCTGCTAGATGATGTTTTGGATGCAGCTTTAAGAGGTGTTTCGATTAGGGTTTTAATTCCAGAGCCAGCTGTTGCAAACGAAAATGTAACAGAGACACTCATCAATAATGGGATTCAAGTTAAATTTTTCAAAGGCTTAGGACATTGCCATAACAAGTATGTTTCTGTAGACAATGAAGTTGTACAAGTTTCAAGCATTAATTGGTCAAACAATTCTGTTGTAAATAATAGGGAAGCTGGTGCTATAGTCAAAAATTCAAATGTTGCAGCTTTCTTCAAGACTGTCTTCGATTTTGATTGGGCAAATAGTGAAACTCCAGTTGGATTTACTCAACCAGTATCTCTTGTATCACCAAAACCTGGCGGAATTGCAGATGGAAGCTTTGATTTCCAAGCTAATTTTGCAATTAATACATACACTTCTGGGGAATTATATATTGATTCAACATTGGTAACTACTTGGTCTAATCCGCTTGGATTAGAGAGTATAAATGTAGATACTACAGCTTATAGTGATGGAATTCATACAGTAAAAGTAATTGGAACTCCAACAGTTGGATCACCTATAGAAATAGAGAAGAAAGTGAATATTATCAACACTCCTGATTGGTTATTATTAATCTCAGAGATAAGATATGATGCAAATGCGGAACCAAATGGAGAATTTATTGAATTATACAATGCTTTCAGTTTTGATGTCTCCATTGAAAATTGGAAGCTCACGGACAATGAAGGAGAATACATTGTACCAGAGGGCACACAAATAGATGCAGGAACTATACTAATCTTTGCACAAGATAGTGCAACTTATGTAAGTGAGATGAGTGCATTAGGAATTACAGTTTCAGCCGCTGATTATGGATTAGGAGACATTGCTCTTGCAAATACTGGAGATGAAATAATTCTAAGTGATCCTGATGATAATCTAAAAGATGCTGTTGCTTGGGGATCAGGTAGTGTTGGAGGAGTAACATCTTGGAGTGGAGGATCTACAGGAGAGGATGAAACACTTCAGAGAAGTCCAGCAAACCAAGATACTGATAATTGTAATGATGATTTTAAAATAGATACACCAACTCCAGGAACACCATTAACTCCTGAGTTTACAACCTACTTTGCTATATCTTTACTTTCTGTATTTGCTCTTGTAACAATAATTATCCGACAAAAAAAGAGAAAGTAATTTCTCTTATTTTTACATTTTTTTGGGGTTTATATAGCTAAAAAGCAATTTTCTCTTGACATGGCAATTGCTAACCAGATACCATATTTCTCAGAGAATGAACATACATTTGATTCTATAATTCTCTATATGGATTTGGATGCTTTTTTTGCAGCTGTTGAAATTAGAGAGAATCCTTCTTTAGCAGGATTACCTTTAGTTGTTGGAGGGAATCCAAATACAAAACAAGGTGTGGTTAGTACCTGCTCTTATGAGGCAAGGGAATTTGGTATCCATTCTGGTATGTCTATTTCTCAAGCATTAAAATTATGTCCCCATCTAACGATGGTTAGAGGATCTTTTAGGTTGTATTCTGAAGTATCTAAAAGAGTAATGAATATCTTAAAACATTATTCTCCAATAATGAAAGTAGCAGGTAATGATGAAGCATATTTAGATTTAACTGATGTAGTGTCTGATTATAAAGAAGCGAAACAATTAGCTATTGAATTAAAAGATGACATTTATGCTAGTGAAAAACTTACTTGTTCTATTGGGATAGCACCTAATAAAATTCTCGCAAAAATAGGTAGTGACACAGATAAACCTGATGGTTTAGTTCTAATTAAACCTTTGAAAATTGCAGAATTCTTAGCTCCATTAAAATTAACTATAATTCCTGGAATAGGAAAAAAGAGTTCAAAAATATTCCACGATAATAATATTACTACTTGTGGTGATTTAGCTATGATCCCATACCAACTTGCACATCAAAAATTTGGTAATGCAGGTCTTAAAACATGGAAATTAGTTAATGGATATAATACAGAAAATACTGAAGATAAATTTAGTAGTAGAGAAGTTAAATCGATAAGTGAAGAAAGAACATTCTTCAATCGCCCAAAGGATTGGAAAGATATAGACGTTCTTATTGACTCATCGATTGAAACTATTGTAACAAAAGCTAAGAAGAAAAATTTGAATTTTAAAACAATAACATTGAAAATTCGTTTTCAAGATTTTGAAACTTTTACAAGAAGTCATTCTCTTTCTTGTCATGTTATGTCAAAGAAGCAAGTGAAAGAAGTTGTTAACATGTTATTGGAAGAATTTAAAGAAAAGAAATCTTATCAAATAAGGTTGTTAGGAGTGAAAATATCCAATCTTCTAAAAATAACTGATAACCAAAAAACTTTAACACAGTTTTTTTAATTATATGATTAAGTGTTATAAGTTAAAAGGAAAATTCTATGTCTTCTGAACTTCCAGATTGGTATATTCTTAAAGATCCAGGTGATATAAAAACGATATTATGTATTCAAGATTCGCATCTATCCGAAGTTGCTACTAAAAGC
>JBHLQZ010000226.1:0-3463 GCA_048883065.1 Candidatus Thorarchaeota archaeon
ATGCGCTGTATTCATAAAGGATTCAGTTGTCTATGATGTCTTAAAATCAGGAAGGCATTTCATGAAAACAAAAAATATTCCACTTCTAACCACCTTTCTTTCAAGAATAGTGGGATTCGACAAATCACCGTTTAATTGCCAAGTAATCTTCATCAATTTAGCAGATTTTCAAGGAAAATTTGGAGGGCGTAGTCAAACTCAAGAGCTAGCTCCATTGCAGTTCTTTGGTGATTACTTCTATAAAATTGATGATATACAGAAATTCGCTTTTGAAATAGCAGGTAATAGAAATATCTATACTACTGCAGCATTCAATGATTTCTTCAGAAACTTCGTAGTTCAAGAAGTTATCAGTAAGCTTTCCGAAAAAGGAATAGTCGATGTAATGTCTAATTTAGGAAAAACATCTGATGAAATAGAAGGGGAAATCAAAGCTGATTTGCTAGAAATGGGAATTAAGTTGAAGAACCTGAAATTTGGTGGTATTGACACTACACCTGAATATCGTGACAGACTCTTCTGGATGCGCTCTGGAGTTTCTGCAAACCAAATCCAACAATACGCCGGAATGGCTTCCGTCGCGGAAGCTTTACCTGAAGGTGGAAGTGGTCTGACAGGAGCAGTAATGGTAAACAACCTATTTTCAAAGAGTGAAATTAAACAAGCTGATAAAATTGAGAAAAAAGGTGACGTAGAAGCAGCTTTTCTAACTTGCAATCAATGTGGAAATAAAGTATCACCAGCATCCAGTTTTTGTGGTAATTGTGGAGATCCTATGGACGATGAAAAGAAAGGTTCAGTTAAGTTCTGCACTGAATGTGGTGCGAAGAACAGTCCTGATGCCAAATTCTGCGCAAGTTGTGGACACAAATACTAACTCTCTTTTTTTTATTTTCTTTCTTTTTCTATTTTCTAATAATATTTTTAAGTGCATGTTTCAGCGTCAAATTTATGAGTCTTACAGTTAAAATGAAAATTATTATTATAGCACTAAGTGTCACTGTAGCAGCAGCTGCAATAGCTACTCCTACTACAATAGTTTTAGTTAACAAAAATAATTCGATTCATCTAAATCTTCTTTATAATGCAGGTATTATGATTGAAGCTAAAGGAGTTAGAATTTACATCGATCCTATTAATTTACCTGATAACTACAGTGAATTACCAGCTGATGCAATTTTAATTACTCATGAACATGGGGATCATTATCAGAGTACTATGATAACTATGCTAAAAAAAGATAATACAAAGATTGTATTTCCTGAGATAATGGATGTCTATATCTCTCTTTTTGATGGTATTGGTGTTCTGCCAGGTGATGAATTCAAAGTAGGTCCTATTGATGTCTCTTGTTTTTACATGTATACAATTGCTCCTGAAGGTTATACTTCCAGTCATCCTAGAGAGAATAACTACACCAGTTATATTATTGATATCGATGGTTTTACAATCTTTCATGCAGGTGATTCTTATAATATAGAAGAATATCAACAGCTAAAAGGTTTAATTGATGTTGCTCTGTTGCCTTTAGGTCCTGGTTGTCAAACAATGACCGGTATAGATGTTGTAAATTGCATAGATGTGCTTGATGCAAAGTACTTTATTCCTATTCATTATGCTGAAGGAGCTGATGTGAGTTTTATCAATACTTATGGTTCAGCTGTTGAAAATACTGGTTGTGAAATAATACATCTCTCCTATTTTGAATCACATTATTTCTAATTTTTTTTCTTTTCTTATTTTAATATTAGGCAGAATTTTGTTCAACTCAAAATATTTTAAAATAGTTACAATCACTTTTTAATGGATTTCATGGTTCGCGATAAAATTCCAGAAAATATAGATATTACTAAAATTCAGCTACTAATAGATAAAATTGAACTTCAGCTTAAACAATTTCAGATTCCTCATGTTAAAGTTTCAGCTGCAGATTTATTGGAGTATTTCTCTTATGATGCTCCAACTGGAGATACAACTACCATTAAGGATGTTCTAGAAAAAAAATGGCTTCTTATGCATGAACTTATAGAAATAAGCGAACTTAAGAAAAAGAATCTACCTTTAACTATAGAATTATTCTATGATTACTTTGACGAGCTTTTAGATGCACATATGACTGCTACCGAATACGAATTTTATCTTGCAAAGCAGTTTAATGATTTGGATTGGATAAAAAAACGTCTTCCCTTATTGTCAATGTGGATAGAAGATCCTGAATTACCTAATAGAATCCAAAGACGATGTCTAAAATTGAGAGAAGAATACTCTTTTTGATACCCAAAATACTTATTTAAAACGTATGAACATTAAAATTATGGCTATAGGATATTTAATAGTAGGAATAGTTATTTTTGTTTCAGTAGCTTTTACTCTTATTGTAGGATTATCTGCAAGAAAAATAGATTTTAGTGATCGAATTATCAATCCTAGAACAAGAGAAAGATTGTTAGATAGAATTTCTCGAAGAGATTCTGGACCTATGGCAGATATACCTCCTCCATCTCCATCCCCAGAATCATACAAGATGACAAAAAGAGCTAAAGGAAGGTCAGAACCTAGTAAAAAAATCGATAAAACTTTTGATGAAGAACCAGTTATTTTGAGTGATTTTGCTCCAAAAGATGAAGAAATTCTTGATGAAGCTAAAGAAGAAATAGAAGGTGAAGAATCTTTCCGCTCATCATTTATTGCACCTCCTCCCCCCCCTCCTGATGAAGAATTATTAGCACCAATTGAAGGAGAAGAAACAATTCTAGGTGAAGAACCAGTTGTTACTGAAGATGATATAGAAGTAGAAGAAAAAGATCTTTCCAGAGATCTATCAATACAACTTCCTAAGAATATGTGTATAGATGAAGTTTTTAGACTGAAAATTACTTTAATTAAATCAGAAGAATTTTCAGAAGATTTAACATTAAAAGAGCTGGAATTAGATAAGACAGAAGCTAAATACTTCTCGTTAAATGTCACTAAACTTGGTGAAAAAGTAGTTGAAGCGACAACTAGAATAACAGGATTAAAAGAAGGAAGTTTAATTATTAGACCTATTGCTGTAGGAAATGTAGCTGTTATTGCTCCTGGGCAAAGAACAATTTACTTTGATACAGAAGAAGATGAAATAATAATTGAGTTTTTTATCACTCCTACACGATGGTCGACTGATGTATTGAATGTTCTAAGAATAGAATTTGAGCAGAATTATAGAATTATCAAAACTATTAATGTACCCATGAAAATTTACAAAAGAAAACTTGAAGCTATTTTTGGTTTTAATATCTCAAAATGGCATCAATATGCTTTATTCATTTATTCTGCTATAGGTACGATAGCTGGATTAATAAGCACTCTTCAAGAAAGATTTGTACCTTGGATTCAAGCACTTTTTTCATAAATTTTTTTTCTTTTTATTCTATCAATTATTTTTGCTAATTTTGTTTAAGCAATCTTTTACTTGCAAGATTTT
>JBHLQZ010000227.1:0-3456 GCA_048883065.1 Candidatus Thorarchaeota archaeon
CTCCTATAGCTGTAGCAAGTAATAACGAGAAAATAAATGATAATACGTTAAGAGTTATTGTATATACTGCTCTTTCCCCTATTATTTGAGCTATTGGCATTCCTTGCCCAGCTTGCTCATAATACCAGCTTCTTCCAAAATCAAAATGTAATAAATTATTAACAAACTCTACATATCGATCAAACCAAGGAACTGTGTATAGATCTTTATCTAAAAGCCCCATTTCTACTGCTTCTTTGTTATACGCGTTATTGTAACATTCAACCGTATTACACTGAATCAGTCCTAACCTTACAATAACAGGATCACCTGGACTGATGTTAATAAGGGTGAAGTTCATTAATGTAATTCCAAGCATAACAGGAATAATATAAATGGTTCTTCTTATTATAAATCCTCTAAGAGACATCTTTTAAACTCCGCGAAGCTTTATTATGCCTACTGGCACAATATAGTTATACCAATCGTTTATGTATGCCTTTATAAGACTTATCGTCTTTTCAGACGATAAATATATATAGGACAAAAATCTTGGTATTTTTTTATTTTTCTCTGATTCTTCAGTTTTCTGCAGAATGACGGCTTTTTACTCTTTTCCCTAACTTTCTTTATCTAAAATAGGTTCTTCATTTATTTGATCAAAAGTAATCTTTCCATCATGCATGTGAAGTGTTCGACGTGCTCTTTTCGCTGCAGAAAGATCATGTGTAACAAGTATTATTGAGGTTCCTTTTTCATCATTAAGATCTTTGAACAAATCAAGTACAGTTTGTCCAGTTTTTGTATCTAAGTTTCCAGTAGGTTCATCCGCTAGAAGTAAAATCGGATCATTAACCAAAGCTCTCATTATTGATACTCTTTGTCTCTCTCCTGAACTCAATTCTTCGGGAAACTTACCTTTCAAGTAATCAACATCAAATTCTTTAAAGATTTCATCAACTCTTTTTTGTCTGGTTTCGTAAGGAATTGAATCAAATATTAAGGGAAGCTCAACATTTTCGGAACCTGTAAGCCCCTCAACTAGATTGAAAAATTGAAATACAAAACCTAGATTTTTTCTTCTAAAATTTGTTAATTGATCTGTAGTGAAATCGCTCAAATCTGTTCCATTTATAATAATTTTTCCTTTAGTTGGAACTTCCAAAGTACCTATTAAGTTTAGTAATGTTGTTTTACCTGAACCACTGGGGCCAACTACTGATGTAAATTCTCCTTTGTGAAAACTAATGGAGATATTATTCACAGCATGAACTTGACTACTTCCAACTGTGAAAGTTTTTGAGAGACCCTTACACTTCACTAGCTCTTTTTTCATCTAAATCATTAAAAAATAAAGCACTAATAAATGTGTTTAAAGGAATAATATTTTTTTATAGAAAGCTAATGTTTTTCAAAATAATGAAGGTTTAAGAAAAGCTATTTCATCAGTTGGGCTGATATATAATATCTTTCCTTCCATTTTTTTACCGTCTTGTTTAGCTGAGAAATAATAAATTAATGACGGAATGTAGATAACATGTATAGTAATAGTTTCTAATTCTGTTGTAACAGCTTTAAGAATCTCTAGAAGATCTTCTTTATCTAAATCTTTTGTAATCTCCTTTAATTTTTCCTTGATTCTTGAGCTAAAATTTTCTATGAGAATTTCATTAGCATATTTCTCATTTTCACAAGAAACTATCCCCAACCATGTTTCATAAGTTTCCTCTAGTTTCTTCACATCATTAATTCTCTTCTGAAGCGTATCTTTTTCTTTCTGAAATTCTCTTAATTGCCTTACTAGTTTCTCTTTATCTTCCCTAGATACTTTCTTTCCCCTCTTTTCTTCGATTTTATATCGTTTTGTTTTTGCATCAATTGATTTTTGGTTTTTCTTTAATTTCAAGTATTGAATCTGAGTTTCTTTATTAATAGAAATTTGTTCTTCTTGCATATTCTTTACTTGATTTTTCAGCTTTTCTGTTGCTTCTAAATATTGCGGATTGTCTTGCCAAAAAATACGTTTTTCATCTATCTCCTTTTCTAGTTTTTTTAATTGCTCTAAAATTTCTATATTATAATAATTAAGCTCTTTTACTTTCTTCTCATATTCTCCTATAAATTCTTGAATTATTGTATGATCTAATTCTAGTAAATCATATTCTGTAGTCTGATGTTTAGATAAATTCTCTTTTGCTTTCTCGTTTAGAAGTTGAACTAGTTTCAATTGAAATTTATTAAAGGTCTGATTCCAAATTTCTATTTCTTCTGGAGACAAATTTGTATCATTATTTACGCTTGCGGCTAGTAATTTCAATTGTTTAAGATTTCCAACTAAAGTGAAGGGAAGGTTAATTCTATCTATTTCAAGTTGTAAAGAAGCTTCATACTTTCCATTAAGTTTGCATAAAACGAAAGGAACGCCTATTATCTTTGGTTTCTCAACTTTGATATTTTCTAGAGAATGAAATTTTGATCTTACAACCTCTTCTATTTTATCAGTCGATAATTCTTTAAAGAAATAGTAAAAATCTGAAATTTGTACATCCGCATCAGAGTAGTATTTAATTAGTTCTTCTTCAATAGTTAAAATACTCTGAATTTTCTTTTTTACTTTTAATTCTTTTTCCTTTTCTACGGTTTGTATCTCTAAATCCTGTGCTTGTTTTTGAACGTCTTCAAGTTCGCTTTCTTTCTTCTCTGAAATAGTTTCTAATTCCTCCTGAGGTTCTGAAATTTTGGTATCTTTGTCATCTATTTTTTGTTTAACTGTATCTGGAGTCTCTTCTACAATTTTCTCTAATCTCTTAACTAGCTCAAGAAAACTTGTAAAAGATTGAGGTTCATCAGGAGTGTCATCAGTCATTTTAATAACCATATTACAATCTCTATTCTTATTATTTAAACTGCTCGAAACAAAGTTTTGATTCGATTAGTATATTATATAATTTAGAAGGGTATCGAAGATTTCTTTCTTCTCTTAAAAATATCTAGGTATTGCCGAATTATATAAAGAATAATACTAAGAAAAAATAGGTGAGTATTATTTCTATGAAGAAGTGTCCTATTTGTTACTCCATTTTACCTCCTAAAGTGGTATTTTGTCCAGTATGCGGCACAGAATTACAAACTCAAGTTACTGAGTCTACAGATGTAGTCCACGCTCCAGTTAGCAATCCTGTAAGAAAACCTTTCTTTGGAGATGAGCCAATCGAAACAGCTAAGAACAGAACCAATGTTATAGTAGACAGCACACAATATGCTTGGAAAGTATCCGACTCATTGATTCCATTCCAAATGAAAAGTCAAGTCAAGTATAGTGATGATTTTTCTCTCTCACGTTTTAAATTACGTTTTATGAAACAATTGAAGATATCTGATTTAGCTATAATCAGTTCTCTTAGCCTTATTATTGCTTTCTTATTATTATTCCAAATAGGTACAATTAGCTTACTGATTTTTTATGATTCTATTTCA
>JBHLQZ010000228.1:0-3442 GCA_048883065.1 Candidatus Thorarchaeota archaeon
GAGGTTTCTCTTCTTCAACTTGTTCAACTTCAAGAACTTCCGCTTCTTCCATTGGTTCAGGAGGAGAAGTTGGAGGTTCTGGGGGAGGTGATTCAACTTTAGTAGGAGGAGGGGGAGGGATACTAGCTGGAGAAAAAGAAGCTGCTGAAACTTCAAGTGCTTGCACTGATTCTAATTCAGTTGTTTCGCTAACAGAAAAATCTTCTAAATCAAAACTTATATCTTCAGATACTTCATTTGTTGCAGTTACAGTTGGTTGTTCTGTTATTGGTTCTTCTATTTTCTCAAAAAGTTCATCAGTCAGAGGAGCTTCCTCTTGGACACCTACTGGTTCGATTTGAACTCTTCCACTGATGGTCGAAAGCAATTTCTCAGCTTTTCTTTTAACACCTACTCTTTCAGCAGTAGCAGCTTTTTCAATAATAGAAATATATTCAGCATTTGATTCTGTAAGTAAAGCTATGATGTCTAGAGCATTTATTATACATAAATCATCTTGGTCTTTCTTAATAATATTAGATAATTCCGAAATTGCAAAACTAGCTTCTTGACCTGTAGATTTGAGCTCATGTAAGCCATCAAGCCGTTCTATTGTAAGCTTAGATTTGAGTAATTTAATGATTTTTTTCTGTTCGCTCTTTGAAACCATTGTATATCAGTAATACTATTTATAGAATTTCACCTTAAAAACAATTTTAAAGTCTCATATGCAAAAAAAAAAAGAAGAAAAAACCAACTAAAAGGAAAAAAAGACGTTTAAAGATTAAGTTTTACATTATTCATAAGAAATCTAGTATGATCACGAAGAGATGTACTCGGGATATTGCAGAACCTTGATATTTCTTCTTTGGTCAGAAGATTAGATCCTGTATATCTTTGACCCACCATACATGTAGCAACATATAAACATGAAACACTAAATACACTTGGTTTTCTTCCACTTTGTTTGATTTCAGATAACTTTGTTGCTATTCTCTCTATAGTTGTAAACATCTTATCAACAACAAGCTCATCCTTGGGATTTATTTGATTTAACCGATCTCTTAAAACATCATTAGATTTTAACTTAGCTAAATATACAGGAACAAACTGTTTGGCTGAGCTTGTTTTGTAACTCATATTATGATCAAGAATATAATCTCTTATCGATTTACTGGAAAGTTTGCACCCGTGAGCTTTAAAGATTCCTACTATGTCATTAATACTTGTTGCTCTTCCTTTATTCTTTAATTGCTTAATCGTTATTGCTGCCGCGAGTAAGAAAATATTAGTAACTTTCCTTTTATTGAAGCGTTCTTGATTATATACTTTTTTTAGCTCAAACATTACTGAATTTCGTTCATTTTCTGATAAACCAATTTTAGTAAGTATTGATAGTAATCGTGATTTCTGCTCATCAACTGCATGATAAATTGAATTTTCCACATTCCACAGTCTTTTATATCTCTCTCTTTTCTCACCTGCATTAGCATCATGAATTTTGAAGAAAGTACTCTTTCCTCCTCTTCTGCTCTCTGGAGAACCCATTCTTTCACTTTCTCCTCTTGAAAGAAAATGACTTCCTTCAATTACTCTTTCTACAACTGATGCGCAGTTCTTGCATACTATATCAGATCTAGTTGTCGCGAAAGTATTTTCTCCACATTCTGGGCAAATTAAGTCTCCTTCAAGTAAGATAGTTTTAGACATTTCTATCGTACTAAATGTCACTTTGTACGCTTATATAGTTTAGAGACACAGCTCACTGAAACTATTCAAAGTGAAAATAGTAGGTGTTAAAGGTTGCAATTAGAAGATTTCTAACACTTGTTTTCAGCTCTTTTTGAAAGTGAACCGTTGTTTTTATAGTGTGAAAATATCCTAATATTTTCTCTTTATTTTTGTTCTTCAATACATTTATTTATATCTGATATTTCTTTCATATATGTTAAAAAGTAAGACATTGATTTTACTCACTATTCTTGCTATTATGCCTTTTATCAGTTTCAATAACTCTCAAATCAATTTGTTGAATCTAACCAAAGCTATTTATCAAGAGGATCAGTTTTTCCACAGACAAATATACATCAAAGATGCTTTAGCTATTACTAATGGATCGAAAGATATTACTGTTGCAGTAATAGATACAGGAATTGATTTTTCTCATCCAGATCTTCAAAATATTGCATGGACTAACGTAGATGAAATTGCTAATAATTCAATTGATGACGATGGAAACGGTTACATAGATGACATTCATGGCTGGGATTTCAGTTCTGGTGATTCAAATCCCGGACCAGAACCAGGGGATCTAGTTCATTGGCATGCTACTTTTATTGCAGGAATTATCGCAGCACCATGGGATAATGATGGAATGTTAGGAGTTGCTCCTAATGTAACAATTATGAACCTCCGATTATTAGATATTAATGAAGCATTCTATAGTTATTCAGATTTTGGAGACGCAATTCGATATGCCGCCGATAATGGTGCAGATGTGATAAATCTCAGCTTATATGCGTATGAAAATTCTTCAATATATTATGATGAACTTGCTTATGCTTATGAGAAAAACATTCCAATTGTATCTGTTACTGGGAATACATATTTGCCTGCAGGAGGACAGCAAGTCATTAGTCATCCTGGTGCGAGTGAAATAGTCATTGCTGTTGGGGCAACAAATGGTAATCAAGAAAAAGCGGATTATAGTAATTATGGTAAAGCAACTGAAATTGTTGCTCCAGTAGGTGATGAAGGTGGTGGTGTCAAACTCTGGAGCACAATGCCATATTATGCTTTTAACTCATACTATGGGTGGGGAATAGGAACTTCCTTTGCATGTTCTCAAGTCTCTGGAGTTATTGCTTTAATGAGATCATTGAATTATTCTTTAACAGTTTCAGAGATAAGAGATATACTGCATAAATCTGCAACTGATTTGGGAGATCCAGGAAAAGACATCTACTTTGGATACGGACTTTTGAATGCATCAAAAGCAGTTAGAGGAGTTTTAGATCCTTCTATCTTAGTTGAGAAAACAACAAAAACTAGTAATAAATTCGTTACATTTGCATCAATCTTAATGGTTCTTGCAATTATAATTCCCAAAAGAAGAAAGTGGAATAAAGGTAGTTAGAATAACTACTTCCTTTTTTTCCTAAAACCTGGAGTTGACAAGAGTATAAAAAAATAATTCTTTCCTTTTTACAATCTTTGGAATCCCTCTTATAATTTTAATTCTTGATGAACACTGATGAATTCAATCTTAATTATTAAGTTAATAGGTTCATCCAATGGATATAAATCTGTGCTGTTTGCACTTCCTATAATTACATAAGGATCAGAGCTGTTCCACTCATTCCAAAAATTACCTTCATGAGAATTAATATCATACCATATATTGTTAGATGAATTATCCTGAGCTTGTGAAATTTCTCCAAGATTATTGAAAGAAAAAGTATTA
>JBHLQZ010000229.1:0-3420 GCA_048883065.1 Candidatus Thorarchaeota archaeon
TTATCACAGCCTTTAAAGAGATGATACTTGTGGCTATAACTCTTGAAAATCCCGAAATAAAACAAGATCTTGTAACAGGATTACCTCCAAGCGCAATCACCATATACAAGATTGTGATTGGTAAAGGTCCCATAACAAGTAGAGAAATTGTAGATTTATGTAATTTAGCTCCAAGAACAGTTCGACATGGATTAAAGCTTCTAGTAAGAGCTGGTTTAATTCAGAAGTTACCTCACCTTCTTGATATGAGATCATGTAAGTTTTATGTAGATTAATGCAGACCATTTCAAATACGGTATTATTTTTTGAAAGAAATTAAACTTCCACATCGCTTGAGTGGAAGAGTACATCTCTGTTTATAGCAGCTTTAAATAATTGGAGTAACAAATCATTAGTAGTTCTAACAGCTATTGGTATTTCTTCTGGTGTAAGGAAGGCAAAGATAGCTTCTTGATTGCCATCAAGTATTCCACAATACACATCTCGTTTATCATAATGTTTCATTTTCAAACCTGTAAATCTATCTTGAAGAGGTCTTAATAATGTTTGATGTTTACTTTTCTCAAAATAAGAAACTAATGTAACCCGTTGAGCTTTGGTATACTGCATCATTTCTTTTAGTAACTCTTCATCAAGATCTGGTGTAACAAGTAATAATTCGTATTTAGACCTCATCGCAATATCTGTGATACTAGCTTTGATTGCTTCCTCTCCAACAATTATTGATGTGTTGTGTTGTCCTTCAAAAGCATATGAGGAGGAGGCTCTATCTATTTGTCTTAATTCATCTTCTCTTGTATTAATAACTTGATAGAATGTCATTGCTTTTTCCATTAAAGAATCAAGTTGTAAAACAAGAAGTTCATCTACATCTTTAACTACTGATGCTACTTGTGATACTAATGTATTGATTTGAATTTCTTCTCCTTCTGTTATTTGTTTCACTATTTGATCTTTTTGATCATCTTTATAATCCTTCAAATGTTGTTTTGCGTTAGTTAAACCTTGAGCAAACTCATCTTTTTTCAAGTTAACTTTTTCCTTGAATTGTACTACTGAGTTTTGTAATTTGTCTTTCAAACCTAAAGCCATTTTTTCTGAATCTTGTTTTGACTTAGTCAATTCTTTTATTGTATCATCTTGGAGTTTTTGGAGTACTTGAGATTGTTCAATTGCATAAGTTGAGAATCCCTTCAACGCTTCTTCTTTTGATGAAGTAAGTTGAGAAGATATTGATTGTTTTAGTTCTTCAGTCACATTAGAGCAGGAATCATAAGCAGAAGTTGCATATTTCTCTGTTTGATCTTGAAGTAATTCCAAAATATTTGTTGGAAGTAAATCTATTTGTTCAAGAGCTACGTCTGTAAGTTGGTTTTTCTTTGTTCTAATTGATGTTTCTCCACTAAGTTGAAAATGATCTAATTTTGATCTAATTTGATCTCTCACTTCATTTAATGTTAATACATGTTGATCAATTAGCTGCAAACCGCTTTCATTAAGGTCATTTGCCAGATTTCTTACAGTATCTCTAGCATCTGTTAAAGGTGATTCAATTTGCTTTCTTGCTTTTCCTAATTTCATAACAGTAGAGGTTTCTATAGCGTTTAGAGCTTCAGCAATCTTAGAAGACAGAAAATTTGTTTGTCTATCAATTTGCTCCACACTTCTACGCAGGTCTTGTGTTTGTTTTATTTGTTCTGAGAATAGGTTATTTACATCTTGAGTCAAAGAATCTATGATATTTTTGGATTCATTTGTCCATGCAGCATATGCTTCCTGCCAGACTTTGTTGAAATTATCTGAAAATGATTCTTGAATTTCAGTAACATTGGTAATTAATTCTTTTAGCTCATTATCTAAATCAGGAGCTAAATTTGATAGATATTCTTTGTGATTTTCAGTATGAGCATCAAGACCATTGGAAATAACTTCTATTAGTGAATCGAATGTTTCTTGAATTTTCTGGTTCATTGAACCTAAAATTTGTTCACTTTTTTGTTTGGAAGTATGATTAAATTGTTTGATAAAAGCATTGAGTTCTTGAATATAATTTTCCAATTGGGCAGAAAAAACTAATGGTTGATCCATTATTTTTGTTAAATATCCTTCAACTTCATCTCTTATTCCTTCGATAAAATCACTTGCTGAACCTTCAGTCTCATCAACATATTCAACATAATTCTGATAAAGTGCATCAACTACTTGTTTTATTAATCCACTCACCACATGAATATCAAATACATTTCCCTCTCCTGTAAGTTCAAGGGTTCCACCAAATTTTGATTTCTTTTCTTGATATTCTTCTTTTGCAGCTTTAAGAGCAGTTATTGTCCCATCTAGAGAATATAAAGCATCTTTTTCAATAATTATGTACTCCTTAAGGAAAGGTAACAACCCAAAATATACAGGCGTACGACCAACTGTTTTCTTTAGAAAGCCAAGTTCTTCTAAATTCTTAACAGATTGAATTAAAGTCAAGGGATCTATACCTGTTACAACTAGGAGCTCGCCTATCGTTACTTTTCCAAGCCCTAAGGTGGCAGAATAAACTTTGATATCAATTTCATTAAAACCTATACGCGTTAGTAGAGGAGGGAGAATATCTATTTTTGACATATTATTCATCCAACATTTTTTACTTTTGATAACTAGGTATTTGCTTAATAAATAAGTCTTATTACAATATAAAAATAATTTAATATCTTTAAAAAGGATATACAAAAGGCAATAAATAACAAATAAAATCTAGTCATCTTCTACTCCTTTACGAGGACATATAGAATTTAAGAAGCACATATCGCATTTGGGTTTTTGAGCTTTACAAATGGATCTACCATGCGATATAAGCAAATGAGTGATTCTACCCCATTTCTCTGATGGAATGATTTTCATCAAATCTTGTTCTATTTTCATTGGATTTGTATTCTTAGTAAGACCTAGACGAAAAGAGATTCTCTTTACATGTGTATCTACTGCTATGCCCTCATGAATGTTAAACCAATCGTTTAGGAGAACGTTTGCGGTTTTTCTACCAATTCCAGGTAATTTTATTAACTCTTCAATTGTTTTAGGAACTTTAGAATCATAATGTTCGATTAGTTTTATTGACATTTCCTTGATGAATTTAGCCTTGTTTCTGTATAAACCCACTTTAGCAATTGCATCTTCAACTTCTTCTAGTTTTGCGGATGAGAATGATTCAATATCTGGATAACGAGTAAAAAGCTCTTTTGTAATCGAGTTAACTTGTTTGTCAGTACTTTGTGCGCTTAAAATTGCAGCAACTAATAATTGAAAAGGAGAAGAGTAGTTTTTTAGACCGCCTTGAAACTCAGGATAATTGCTTTCTAGCAAAATTAGAATTTCAGATCCTGTTTCTTTTGTTTTTTTACTCATTGAATTGATGTTTTTGTAAATATT
>JBHLQZ010000230.1:0-3417 GCA_048883065.1 Candidatus Thorarchaeota archaeon
CTTGATAAACCTAGTTCCAATCCTTCTTTTGTCATGGGTGGTTCTATAAAAATATAATCAAACTGATTCTTCAACACATTTATCATACGTATTCTTATGTCGTGATTGATATATCGAATTGTACGTATTTTGTGATCAAATTTCATTTTAAATACAATCTCAGGTACTCTCTTATCAATATCTAGAACAGCTAAATCCTTTGGCTTTGACATTAATCCTATACTTAGTGCAATAAGATCCATATCGCCAAGTAAGATAATTCGTTTTCCATTATACTCTTCTGGATTAACTAGTAGAGCTTTCTTTAAACTTGTTTTTTCTGTTATATAATATTGATCGAGTTCCTGATTAGGTTCCCCCCTATAATTCTTTAGTCTACTATAAGCATCAGATATTTTTTGGCTAAGTTCTCCTTCTAAAGAATGGATTGTCATTGCATATTTCTATACGTACCAATTTAAAAAAATTTGCTACTTTTGGTTAGTTTGTGTTATAGAATTATGAAAGAAAAGTTAATTGCTTTAGAATGCTAAACAATTGATCAAGAGGAAGTTGCTGTAGTTTCTTCGAATCTCTAGCTTGTCTTTCTAGTTCTTTTAATAGGATACTGTACTCATATGCTGATTTAGCAATTTGAGAAAATCCTTGATCAAAGTGAGAAATAGTCTGAAGTATATCACTTGCATTTCTTGCATATTTTGATCCATCAAGAAAATATGAAGCAGATTTGTAATTATCTTTGCTGTTATAAGCTCCAAATCCAAGTATCGCAGTTTTAGTAGCTTCAAGAAAATCAATTAATGCATCTGCTAAATTCTTTTTCACTTCTATTGCAGTCCAATTGATATCTGAAGCTTCAGTTCCAAATAACTCCTTATGATCTAAAAGCTCTTTACAATCCTCAGATATCCGTGAATTTATTGCATCAAACAAATCAAAATTACTGAATGAATAATTAATAACTGATTCATAATTAGATTTAATGGTTGGTTCAGCAGATTTAGCAAGGTTATAACCTTGTGCGAGTTTATCAATTACTGTGTTCAAGAAGAGAAACTGTCTTGTTAACTCAAACAAACGTAGCTCGACATCTTGCCCTTGTATGAATGTTTGACTATATCTTTGTTCTACCCACACGCTATCAATATTTGATTCACCACTTAATTGCGATATTTCTAGTGCTTTTGTTGAGAAGTAATGAGCTTTTGCATGGTAGATCAAATCTAACACTTCATTCACTTCCTTATCCTTCAGATATAATTCAAGATTAATTGAATTAGCAATGAACTCCAAGCATTCAATATCTTTAACAATATAGACTTTTCTTTCTGTTTTCGGGAGGAAATATGCTGATAATTTTATATTGTTAATGTCCTCTAATAGCATCTCTACATTTTCAACTTTAACTTTCTTCCCTTTCTTCTCCATACTTCTAAGTTGTTCAGCAATATCTTTTGTTGCATATTCTAATCTCTCAGTAAATCTAGAAAAATTCTGTTCTGCTCTTTTTATTGCCTCTGCATAAGGAGTTTTTTCTAAAATTGATATTTTGATCTCTTGAACATAATTAAGGTAAACAAAAGGTAAACTACTAACATAATTAATATTAACTTTTAATCCTGGTCTATTTACTATGGTTTCGATTTGCATAATTATATCTTGGATTTTTCCATCTTCTTTTGTTGGAATTATATCAATTAATTGAGAAGTTTTTGCTGCTAACTCTGAAATACTGTGCCAAAAAGTGTGAAGAGTCTCTTTCTTAATAAGCTCTTCTTTAAATTTCAAACTCCAATCATCAATTTGAGTGTTTTTTGTTAATATCTCTAGTGCTTCTTTTTCTAATCCTAAAACCAAATTAAGGTATTCCACGCTAGCTCTAAAGCTATCATCTTTAGCTGCTTCAAAGCTTAATCGTAAAAAATGATCGATTAATTCATTGTTTCTCAACGCTTGATTCATGGGTATTTGGTAATTTTTTATTTGCTTAGCCTGAAATTCGGGATCATCTGTTAACCCTTCATAATTTTCCAGAGCTTTCTGTAAATATGACAAACTTCTTTCGAAAACAAAATGTGAAGCTATAGGATCTCTCCACCACCAATCTCCCCCTAATCTGTTTAAGAATTTAGAAGTGAAAGATACATCAAACTTTGCTTGAGATAATTCATAAGAACCTCTCTCTTCTAATAATTTCATGTCTTCATCACTTTCTGGAGATTCTTCAAGAAGTTGCAATAAGTATTGCTTCTGATTTAGGAGTAGAAATGCTAGCATAACCTCTTCAATACTTGATGATTTGGGGTGATTTGAATCAAAATAAGTTTGTGAAATACTATTTAGAATTCTATAACCTTCAACATATGATGGACAATAAACTGGAGAAGGACTTGTTTCAAAAATTCCAGTATTGACAATGTCTGCATAGATTATCATTAAAATTGCTAACTCCATTTGAAATTCTTGTAAATTCTCAATCCTGAAAGTGAGATTTTCTTTTCTTTGCTTATCTTCTTCAATTTGCGATTTATCTCTTGTCCATTCATCCAAATATCTTCGGTATAATAAATGAGCAAGAGATGAAACATCAGAAAGGGAATCTGCGCAAAAACGAGAAAAACTTAACCAAATTTGACTAATTTCATCTAATTCATCAATTTGGACAAAAGATTGATAGATCCTTTCTCTTTCAAGTTCCATTAGTACAAATTGCTTGAAGGGTGAGTCTCTAAGTAGTTCTATTGTTTCTTTTAAAAATAACATTACTTATTGTTAGGAGTGTTAGTAAAAAAATATTTTGACGCTAAATACAATTATTCCTTTAGTAAAAAAACTAAGGATAACACGATTATCCTTGATTTATTCTTCATGCTTATACCATTTGGGTTCTTTCATTTCTCCAAGTCTTTTATTAAACTCTTGAACTAGTTTTCTTGCTATAATTGTAGTTTCTGCAGGATAATGCTTGGATTTACTCAGTTGTATTCTCTTACCACAATAAGGGCATAATTTTGTTTTTTGTTTAGCTTTGCAATAACTGAAACGACTACATTTTAAATTACTACACCTTACCACAATAAATTCTGCAGACATTTTTTCTATTCTCCTATAATAGTAATAGCTACTGTTCTAGATCTTGACCGAACATCTAAGCAAACAAACACTGGTTGTTGCCAAGTTCCTAATTTTAAATTACCTTTTTGAATTGAAATAGATAAACTTGGACCTATCAAAGATGCACGTAGGTGGGAATGTGCATTTGAATCTATCATGTCATGCTTATATCCTGCACCTTTTGGAATTAATTTTTCCAGTATCGCTCGAAAATCATCGAGTACTCTTGTCTCATACTCAATAGTTGTCAAAGCTCCAGTAGAACCAATTACATTTGCTAGCAGTACACCTTCCTTAATATTT
>JBHLQZ010000231.1:0-3403 GCA_048883065.1 Candidatus Thorarchaeota archaeon
GATATTATGATCAAGCTATTTTTACTTTTTACAATGTGACTAATAGAGAAGATTTTGTCGACTATAATTCTCGTATTGGATATGTAACTATTCAAGGAGATTTAACATTCGATGTTATCCTTAATAAAACAGTTAGACCAATAAATGGTTTTAATTTTGTAGAAGGTCAAGACGATTATGTTGTTTTTACAAAAAGAAAACAATACATCTTGAACCAAGAATCATCAGAATTAACTGGTAATGAATACGTTTATAATTTCAACTATATGTGGCCTTATTATCTAAAATATCTTGGAAATGGAACCGAATACGGTTTCCAAGCCTATGTTGCTTCTTATCTTTTGCAACAAGAATTACTCGGTTATAAAGACAGTTATGGATATAGCGATCAAGAATTAGCATCTGTTGTATTAAACAAAACCTATGCAGCTGAAGAGAATTTAATAGATATAGGAACATATATACCACATAACTGGATAAGTGTTCGTCCTGCGTATCCAGATTTAGATTTAGATGGACCTACAAGCTATAAGATTCTATATAATGCTACATATAATGGTAAAGATTATTCTGTTTTAACAGGTGATGCTGGTTCAGCGAAATTTTTCTTAGATTTAATCAGAGGGTTAGATTATACTGAAGTTGATGATCTAACAGTTGATGTAGAACAATTATTGGCAGATGTTTATGGCATTGACACTGAAACAGAAAAAACTCATGCAAAATCATTTGCTGCATATATGAATTTTCTCTTGGGAAAACCTTCACTCAATTGGCTATTTGAAAATAAAATTTCATATGTATGTAGAAGAACAGCAATGGAATGGTTAACAGGTATTGAAGATGTTCTTCTAGGAAACAAAAAGTTTCCATTGATAGCCAATCAATCTATTGACGGATCGGATGTAGATTGGAACAACGATCTTTATTATGCACTTAAAACTGGAGCGAATGATATTCAAGATATAGGTCAAATCCTAGCAATTGGAAACATTCCCTCTTATGAGAGATCAAAATCAATGGATGTTTTTGTTGAAGATGGATTAGCATATGTAATTGAAGGTAAAACTGATATTAAAATAGTAAATACAACTCATCCACTCTTCTTAGCTGTAGGGCAATATGGAGATTATTCAGGAGAAGTAAAGTCACTTACGGTAATTGACTCTTTTATCTATGCAACTGAAGGAGAACGAGGTTTAGAAGTTCTAAATGCAACTGAACCTGTATACATAGAAGAATTAGAACAATGGGGTAACTACGGTAGAGCTGATATGTATGACATCGATTATGGTTTGTTTGGTACTACTAATCCTTCATATTATCTTTATATAGCTAATGGAGAATATGGTGTTACATATGTTGGTGTTTCAGCAGATGGTACGCTAAGTAACACATTCGCTACATTTAATGAAACTTCAGGAGATGCATTTTCCATTGATGTAAGTGGTACAAGAGCTTATGTTGGTTTGGGAACTGATGGAATTGATATCATCCAACTAGATTCCATATCTTTCGAACCTGATGAATTGTATCAACATTATGATTCAGCAAACTTCACTGAATTAAATAATGTTCTTGATTTAAAAATTGAAGGTTCATATCTTTATGTTCTTGATGAAATTGAAGGTTTACTTATATTCAGTCTTGGTGCTGTTCTTACACTTGAAGGAAAGTATGGATACAATCCAAGCGAATCTCATTATAACAATTTCTATATAGATTCAACCAAGGTTTTTCTTACTCAAGGAGAAGATGGTCTCACAGTTGTTGATGTGTCATCAAAAAGCTCACCATCTGAGCTTTATAGACTTAATGGAACTGATCACCTAGGAACAGCTTATGGCGTTTATGCTGATGGGAATGAACTTTACCTCGCAGATTATTCTGAGGGTTTGATCCATTACCAGATAGAACCAGTTTCGCAATCATTCATTTTCAAAAACAAAGATGAACTTCATACATTCTTAGAATGCTGGTATGCTAATTCCAAAGTTCAATTTGACTATTGGCCTTATTTAGAAGAAGGTGAAGCTTTTAATTCAACATATGATTCATTCATCGGTTATCCTCTAATAGAAGGAGGATTACGAAATCAATGGTATGAAGCTTTCTTTAGACCTTTTGTTTATCTAGCAAATGATTATGCTTTGTACTATGATGAAGTAGTGCTTTATTATTTCTGTCAATCTGATTTTCCAGTAAAAGAAACATATAATGAACCAACCTATTGGATGACAGCTGCTAATTTTATTAACACAACCTTCCTCTACACAGGTATTTGGGATCAAATGTATGATATGGGCTTGAAACCTTCTGATTTGCATATAACTAATTCTTTACCTGGTAGAACTACAGATCCTCAACATATAATTGAAATGCTAGTAGAAGGTCAAACTGGAACTGTTGTTGATAGAAGGGACAGAGTAGACTTTAACTCTAGGGCTGAGCAACATGTTGAAATGTTCTCGTTACTAAATCCAGCAAAATATGGAAGCAACCCAAATTATGTTGACGCAATACATTTATATCCTACATGGCATCAAGGAAATCCGGGTTTTGCTGGTGACATGAGTAGTCTATTCTGGGAATATGAAAGAACTATAGCTACTGAAGTATATTATGATGACATAAAAGAACAATTCTTGAATCAAATAGATAAAGTTGATACTTCTAGAACTATAGGAGCCTTTGGTTCTTTATTCTTTGTTACAATAGGTTTTGCTGTAACTTCAGTTGTACTTTATAGAACCTCTCCAGAATTTAAATCTAAAAAGAAATAACCTAGTTATTTTTCTTTTTCTTTTTTCCCTTTCAGAGTTTTTGCCGGTAAAATTTATCTTTAAATACTAATACATTTAATATAAACATACTAGTTGTAAATAACATATATCATAAAATAGTAGAAACTAATTTAAGGTTTAATGTAAGGTGTAGCAATCGTGTCAGAAGATACAGTTACGAAAAAAATGTCTGCTGCTGCTTTCTTTAATGAAAACAGAGCCATTGCTGGTTTTGGCAATTCTATGAGAGCTGTTTTTACAAGTATAAGAGAGCTTGTTGAGAATGGACTTGATGCAGCAGAAAAAAGAGGAATTAATCCAGTTATTGATTTAGAACTAAGAAAACTTTCCAGTAGAGAAATAAATGAATTACTTGATGTTAAGCAATACAGGAAATTAGAAAAACATCTAGATTTTCTACAATTAACATGTAAAGATAATGGGATTGGAGTTCCTGGACACCAGATTGCTGAACTTTTCGGGAGAGTGTTAACTGGAACAAAATATGGAGTAATCCAAACCAGAGGTCGTTTTGGTTTAGGAGCTAAAATGTGCTTGTTATACTCCATGTCGTCTGTTGACTTGCCTGCTAAGATTAGAAGCAGATATTTTATGGATGA
>JBHLQZ010000232.1:0-3396 GCA_048883065.1 Candidatus Thorarchaeota archaeon
AAAATAATTGTTTACGATTTTGATGATTCTTACTACTTCTTCTTTATGTATGATTTAGCAGCTTGTATTCATGAAGCTGTTTGGGATGTTCAAGATGAAAAGAAACAAGAGTTTGCTAATCGTTTTGTTCCAAGTTTATGGAAAGGTTACTGTGAAGAATATAAACTTGATCGAAAATGGTTGGAATATCTACCTGATTTTCTGAAATGGCGTGAATTCGATATATATGCAACATTAGTAGAAACATACAAAGAAAAAACCGCACCTGAAAGAATTCTGAAAATGCTTGAAGAACTAATTCCAGAATTCAGAAGTAGAACTGAATCAGATGAACAAATTGTTACAATACCAGAAGATTTGAAAGAGTGGTTTAGGGAGTATTAAACATATTTTTTACTCAAACCTAAATTCAGCTATTTCTCCCCCAACAATGTGATAATGAACATCTATTCTTTCTTCTTCAGGCATATTTGCTTTATTCATTTCTCTCTCAATTTTTTCTTTTAGTTTATGAAAATTTACTGATAGCTCTGTGAAAAGTTTCATAATTTCAAACACATGCTTAGGTTTTGAAATCTTCATATCCAAAGGAAAATTCATAATGCTTCCCATTGGATATTGAGGATTTTTAGGTTTCTTATTATCTAAAAATGCTTTTTCAGCTTGCTCAAGATTATTAAGCATAATATTTTCAAGAGTGTGATTATACGCTATATTTCTTCTCTCTTTATCAGTTTGGGTTCCTATACTAGGATGTTTCGATGATAGTTCCATGTAAACTCTTGCAATCTCTTCGTCTGTTTGTGAAATTAAGCGATCAAGAAATTCTTTCAAACCTTTTTCCAAATCTTCAACTGGTGGTTCTCCAAAATATTTTTTTGCTAAATCTGATAGTAAATAGAATTTTCCTTTTACTCTTTCTGTTTTTTCTGAATCAATAATAAGTAATTTAGGTTTTTTAGGGTCAGTAAGGTTTTTGATATGATGATAAATAGTGGCTTCGTTCTTTCCAAGAATTTTAGAAAGCTCTTTTATGTTAAGTGAACCGAAATTATTTATTGCCATAATTATTGCATATCGAGTTTCAACTTTGAATATCTCATTTATTCTCTCTATAATTTCTTTTTTTTCTGCTTTTAACCTCTTATAATCTACGTCAATTTTCTCTTTTTTACTCATTTTGATTACCTTAAACTACTTTTCACTAATAATAACATATTAAGATAATTTATAAATTTTATCATCAAATCAATTTGATAATCAAAACATTTAAAAGGGCAGCAGTGCAACATAATTTAATCATCAAATTATTATGATTATCAAATTATAAACAAAGGTGACTAAATGAAAATACTAATAGGAGATAAAATTAAGATAGGTAATGAAGAGCTAATAGTTCGAGAATGGGATTTTAAGGAAGATGCTGAAAGAGTTTCATCTTTACTAGAATTAGTTTTTGAAAATGAATTACAATCTAAAGGTTTGAGTATTCAAGCACTTTTTGAAGAATTTAGAACATTACAGCCGTTTTTGAAATTCATTGGGATGTTTTCATCTAATTTCAAACACGCCCTAGATGGTTTTGTTGTTGAAAATCAAAATAAAGAGATTATATCTTCAGTTAATGTTGGATATGCTCTTTCTCATTGGGAGATAGCTATGGTCGCAACTCATCCAGACTATAGAAGAAAAGGTCTAGCTAGATTACTTGTAACAAAAGGAATAGAACATGCTAAGAATCTTGGAGCGAAAATGTGTGTTCTTGAAGTTCTTGATATAAATGAACCAGCATATAATTTGTATAAGAGTCTTAAGTTCATTCATTATGACAGTGTTACTAGAAAAAAACTAGAGCCAGAATATTTAGAAGAAACACTTCTTGTTGAATTACCAGAAGAATATCTCTTATCTGAAACAAAAAGGAATAAGAAAACAAACCAAGCTCGTTATGAGTTAGATTTGAGAGTAACACCAGACAAAGTTCAGGAATTTCATCCTGTTAATAGAAAAAAATATCATAAACCTTTTCTCATTAGAATGATTCGACCAATAGTTCGAATTTTCATAAAAATAAAATCAAAAGATTGGATAGTTTATAGAGAGGACAAATTGGTTGCGACATTATCTTCACGTGTGAGTAATAAACAAGGATCACCTCACAGGATAGATCTTATGATTGATATAGATCATAGGGAAAATCTAGTAGAACCACTATTATCCTATTGTCTGGATTACATTAAGAAGAATAAGATAAATGAGCAAAATACCATTATAGAAATGAGATCTTCTGATAAAGAATATACAAAAATTAGCGAGAAGTATAATTTCCAAGAGATTGAAACTATGCATTTGTTGGGTTTAAAACTATAAAAATCATAGATAGCAGTTTTAAGTACTCAACTTTTTTTTGCCTTACAATGTAATTTATTTCTCTTCTTAAAAATGAGATTTCTTTAACGTCAAAAGGTTATTGAACAGCCTTTCAATGAATTTCAATCTTTATTGCGTATATTAAATCTATCAATATCCCCATTATATTTTTAAATATAAAAAACGTATTTTATTTTATATCATACAGATGGTCTTAATCTGTTTTGAGAAAAAAAGAGGTTCAAAAATGAAAAAAATAAAACAAGGTTTAGCAATTGCTATAGTAATTGCTTTGTGTTTCTCACTTAATCAAGCAGCTTTAAACGCTTTAAGTTTTTCAATACCAGAAGATGTAAAAACTTTTAGTACAGAAGAACAATTGATTAAAGAAGCTCCAGGTGGGGTTTTAATTAATTTTGATGATTTGGGAAACTATGTATATATAGGAACTCATTATGATGATGTAATCTTTTCAGCTGGTTACATGACTTGGAATTCAACTTTAAATCCATATTACTTCCCCCAATCTTCTCCTAACGTTGCTTTTACTAACGAAATAGATAATGCAATAAACTTTACTAATCCTGTTTCCTATGTAAGTTTCTATGTTTCAACAGTTTTTGACTATAATCAAGTTTTTACAGCACACACAAGTTCTGATAGGGTAATAGATACCGTAAGCATTGCAGAAAATGCTACACACCAATTCGTGGAATTTGACGCACCATCAGGTGTAATACAAAGAATATCAACTACAGGAGATCCTGGATTTTCGGATCATTGGGTAATGGATGATTTATTCTATTTGGAATATGTTCCACCAAATGAAAGAATAATAACTTTTGAAGACTTCGATGAAGGAACTATAGGGGATTCCTATCCGGGAGTAGAATTTTCTCCAGGATATAATGTATGGTATTCTTTTGGAAGCTTATGGTATCCACCTGAATCAGGTGAACAAGTAGCTTATAGTCATGAAATAAATAACTGGTTTGTTTTCGAAATGCCAGTTAAGAAAGTTGGATT
>JBHLQZ010000233.1:0-3382 GCA_048883065.1 Candidatus Thorarchaeota archaeon
ATCAAAAAAATGTAGAGATAAATCATGCTGTAGGTATAGTGATTTTTGATGAGTATGCACAAGTTATTGGAGGACCTGTAAAGAGTGTGGAAGAACGAACTTCAATATCTATTCAAATTAAACCAGGAGATGAACCCAAAGGAAAACTAGGTAAAGAAATTAGAGAAATATTACTTAAGAAATGCACAGAGGATGAAAAATATAAAGTGGAATCACTAACCGTTAATGAATTTCTGCCCTTTATTCCAGGTGACTCAAAAATTCAAAAATAATCAAATAGTAAATTAAAAAATGAACAGCAAATGTAAAACCTTTAAAGGTACTAAAATTATCTGTGTACAGCAGCATAAGAGGTGTTAACCAATATGAAATCAATCTTTGACAGACAAAAATTCGAGATGGCTATAAAAGAGATAATGACAACAAATGTCATAACTGTTACTCCTGACATATCTGCTTTAGTTTGTGCTAAATTAATGATTGCAAATAAAATAGGCTCAGTTGTTGTTGTAGATAATTCAGGAAAAACAAAAGGCATCATTACAAAAGAAAATCTAATAAAATATGTCATTGCAGAAAATAGATCGGGTGAAGCTGTAAAAGCTGAAGATGTTATGTCAAGTCCTCTAATTACTGCGTCACCATCATTAACAATTATACAAGCAATGCAAACAATGTTTAAGGAAAGTATCCGCCATTTGGTTATAACAGGAACAGATGGGAAAGTTATGGGTATCTGTACTGACACAGACATCTTTAAAGTAGTTCCACAATTAATACTACTTGAACAAGAATATCTAAGATTTCTTAGTGAAGAACAAGATTCAGAGTCAAGAGAAGATTTTGCAGGATACTGTGATGATTGTAAGGAATATTCTGAAAAACTTATCTTTAGTAAAGGATTGTATTTGTGTTCCGATTGTGCTGGAGAAGAAGAGTTGATTGAGAGTAATGAGTAAGTTTTATGCAGATTCAATGCTAGGAAAGCTTTCTCGTTTTCTAAGATTTTTAGGATATGATACATTGTATCGTATAGATGAGGATATTGAATCAATGCTAAAGAATGCTATAGATAGTAATAGAATTATTCTAACACAAGCTAGAAAAGTTTTGCAATTAAGTAATAGAAAAGGTATAAAATCCTTAATGATGCCTACAACAAATATAATAGATCAATTACATGTATTAAAACAAGAATTAAATTTGGTCTTCCAAATACCTCCAGAAAAAATGAGATGTAGTATGTGTAACGGTGATTTACTGGACCGAAACAAGAACGAAATTACTGATAAGATTCCTAAAAGTACATTCGAATACTATGATACTTTCTGGGAATGCAAAGAATGTGGCAAAGTATTCTGGTTAGGCAGTCATTGGGAAGATATTAAAAGAACAATAACAGAAGTCGAATCAAGGTAATCAAAATGCAAGTAATTGATGAAACTGGATTTTATTTAGTAAAATTAGCTAGACATGCTGCAGAAAGCTGGATTATTAAGGATGAACCACCAATCCCAATAGAACCTATCCCTAAACAGGCAAAATTAACAACTGGAACATTTGTAACTGTCAAAAGTATTTTTAAAGATGGTCATGCTCTTAGAGGTTGTATAGGCTATCCTATAGGAATTAAAGCATTATATGAAGAAGTCATTGATTTGGCGCGAGAATCCACATTACGCGATCCACGTTTTCCCCCTGTAAAAGAGAATGAATTACAGAATTTAATCTTTGAAGTTACAGTTCTAACTCCACCAGTAGAAATTCAATATAACACTCCAGAAGAACTGTTGGAGAATATAAAAATCCCAGGTGATGGGCTTATTGTAAAATTCAGAAGATTTCAAGGACTTTTATTGCCACAAGTTCCAATAGAACAAGATTGGAATAAAGAGGAATTTATATCACATACTTGTAGAAAAGCATTCCTTCCAGTGGATATCTGGAGAAATGAAAAGATAACAGTTGAAAAATTCCAAGGTGTCGTTTTTTCAGAAACAACTCCAAAAGGAGAGATAAAGCGTCTTTCTCTTAATCAATAAATGATGTAATTTTCTTTATCTCTTCATAGTCAATTTCTGTAACCAAATGTGGAACAAGAAGAGGAATAGTTAGCGGGATTATTTTTGATATTCTTTCAAAAAGAGTTTTGGAGACGCCAATCGCTAAACATTTGTATTCAGTATAAAACGCTAATATCTCTACTTCTTTACCATCATAATTTATTTTTCTTTCTTTAATTTTCAGATTATTTTGTAATGCTAAAATTCCTTCCACATTCTTTCTAAAATCACTAGAAAGATTAATTTTATTTTCTAATGAATAAATTATTGTACTTACTCCTCTCTTATATAATTGAATGATGTTTGAAACATCTTCCGTTGTTCCTTCTACTATTACAAGAGCTCTCCCTTGACATCCTGTAGGTAAACCACCTAAACCTTTCACAATCTTATCAAAAATATAAGTGTCATCATCTCTAACTTCAACGTTTAAAACATATTCTGGGTTTGAGAGATCTACTTTAAGTTGGATGTCAGAGTTGTTTTTCAAAATATACTCACCTAACTTTGCTGCAAGTTCAATACTTGTAAAGCTGTGTTTTCCAGTTCTCTTAACTCTAACAGCAAAAGTTTTGCTTCTCCTGATATCTTGTGAAAAGTGAAGTTGTATAACCTTCTGAATTTGATCCAAGTTTGTAGTTGCGTGAAAAACAATACTTGTACTAGCAACACCTGGAACTAACACTGAAATTATTCTGCAAACTTTCTCAGGTTCTTCTGTTTTAATAAAAATACGACTATATTCTTTGATTATTTGAAAATCATGAAAATTATAACTATCTAAAATATAGTTAATATGATTAATTAACTGATTTGTAAGCCATCTTCTAGTTTTTGAACTTTTAATAGCTATCTCCGAAAATCTAATCATAACCATTGGTAAAACGTTTTTGGTTTTGATAGTCTTTTTTTTATTATTCTGTTTCAAAGAAATCTATACCTTCTATGAATCTCTCTCGCCTTTCTTCTAGCTCTGCTTCTGATAAACCTTCTTCTCCTTCAATTGTAATAACTTCTGTTATTTCATGAGCTTTATGTTTAACTTCATCGGATACTTCATAAGAGGTTTTAGCACTTAACTTTCTTTCATACCCACATTTAGCGCAAACCAAAAGCTTTGATTTACCTTTTTTCTTAGGAATTAGTAGTTTTCCACATTCGGGGCAGAATTCCATTTTTTCCTCACTCATATCAATAATTTTTTTCTTATATGTCGTTTCTATCTTTTGAACCTTTATGTTTGATACAAAATTACTCAAACATTTCCTTCAAGTTTTATGGTCAAGTATTCCTCAAGTTGGCCAAACATCTTTGGGAAA
>JBHLQZ010000234.1:0-3375 GCA_048883065.1 Candidatus Thorarchaeota archaeon
CAAGTAAATTCCTTAAATCAAAATCTTACTACTAAAAGTAATGAATCTGAAAAACTACAAACTAAAAAAGAAAATGTTCAAAGACGTTTAGAAGAGCTTTCAGTGGAAAGAGAAAATCTTTCTAAGAAAATTGAGTTCTCTGAAGAGGAATATGAAAGAAATACAAAAGATATAACTGGAATTCTTCAGATTTTAAATATGCTTACTCAAAACATCAATATCTCAGTTGAATCAATAAAAGCAAATATCCAACAATCAAATGCAGAGGCAATTGAAGTATCAGCAGAAGATTTCAAACAATTTATCCTTGATATCGTTGATATTATGAAAACTGTTGAAAACATCGGGGTTGACGAGGAAAAACATGCTGAAATGACAGAAATGATAAACTCTATAATGCAAACTTTGAAGTTATTCACTGATAATGCTGATGAGACAATTAATCAATTAATAGAAAAAGTAAAAGAGTCTGCTGACGTTGAAATCCAATCTTCAACAATGACGTTTGATAATTTTGTACAAGATTTAATGGAAATTCTTGAAAATGTATATCTTTCTTTAAGAAAATTAACTTTGTCTAAAAGTCAAGAACTTTATAAACAATTGGAAGAAATTTCAGCAAGTATTAAATCTCAAACAGATGATTTTAATAAAATTGAGCAACTATTAACTGAAGCTAGAATTCAAGAACAACATTATTCTGAAAATCTTTCATCCTATAATAAGAGACTTGAAGAAATTAATAAGAGAAAATCTGAATTAAATCAAAGATTTAAAAATGCAGAAGATGAGATAAATGAAAGAAAAGAAATTGTTGAGAAAAGAAAACTAGATGTTAATAAATTAGAATCTGAGATAAGTAAATTAAGAGAACTTAAAGATACATATTGGGAAAATATATCTAAAATACAAGATGATATTGATAAAAAACAAAAAGATTTAGAGAATTTAAGAGAAAAGCTACAAGAATTACATGGAATTCAGAATTTATTTGATAGCATTGTTGAAATTGATGGTAATATAGAAAAATTGAATGGTCTTATTGAAGAGAAGAAAAACATAATATTAAACACAGAAGAGAGCATTAAAAATATTCAAATAGAACAAGATTCACAACAAAAGAATATTGATGAGCTTATTATTCGAAAAGAAAAATATTGGGAAATTAACGAGAATTTAAGAAAACAGATCGATACTGAAAATAATACTCTTGAAGACACAATGGATCGTTTAAGAGCACTTCAAAATGTAATGAGAATTATCACCTCTATAGAAGATATTAAAAAAGAAAACATAGAAGCGAATAATAGGATAGAGAAATGCCAAGAAGAAATACAAGGATTGAATTCCCAAGTTGAAGAAATTCAAAAAAATGTAGATCAAAAACAACAAGTTATAAACACACTAAGAGATAAAAAATCTCAAGAGTTAGAATCTCAGAAAAAAGCTCAGAAACAATTAAATAAATTGAATAAAGATTTACAAAGATCTCAAGGAAAACTTAATGAATTAAATAAGAATAAGGAAAGAGAACAAAAAATAATTGGATTAAATCAAGATATAAAGGAGACTGAAGAACAGGTTGAATCAATAACTAAAGATTTAGAGATTTTGAAAGAAGATTTAGCCAATGAAAATGTGAAGAAAGATGAAAAACAAAAAGAGATTGATAAATACATACAAGAAAAAGATGAATCATGGAAAAAACAAAAGCAATATCAGAAAGTTATAACAGATTTGAAATCAGATCTCTCTATGGAAAATTCTAAAATAAATAATTATGAATCCAAAAAAATAATGTGTACTGACCAAATAGAAACCTTATTTCATCGTTCTAAAGAATATGGCTCATTACCACCTGTCACTGATAATCTAATTGAAGCTGAATTACAATCAGATATCGTAGAATTAACAAAAAACAAGAAAGCTCTTGAACCAGTGAACTTAAAGGCAATTCAACAATATGACACAGTTAAAGAAAGATTTGATGAAATAGATATGAGACGACAAACAATTCAAAGAGAACGAAAGTCAATCCTTGATGCAATTGATAAAATTGAGTTAGAAAAAACCCGTACTTTTATGAAAGCTTATCATGAAATAAATCGGGAATTTTCAAGAATTTTTCAGAAATTATCTCCAGGGGGTTCTGCTAAAATGATCTTAGATAGACCAGATAAACCTTTTGAAGGAGGTATTTCTATTGAAGCAAGACCAAGAGGTAAAAAAATTAGTTCATTAGAAATTTTAAGTGGTGGAGAAAAAACCTTAGTTGCATTATCCTTCATTTTTGCAGTTCAAGAATTTTATCCTGCTCCATTTTATGTTATGGATGAGATTGATGCTGCTTTAGATGGTCCAAATGTACATCGTGTTTCTATGGTCATTAAAGAATTCGCTTCACAAGCTCAATTTATGGTAATTAGTCATCGTGAAGAAAATATCGTCAACGCAGATAGAATTTATGGAGTTTCAATGCAACAAAGTGGAATTACAGATATTTTTAGTGTTGATTTAGAAGAAGAAGCAAAAAGACTTCTTGAACTTGAAGATATCGAACCAACAATTACAGAATAATCAAAATATTTAGTATGGTGATTGTGTATTTCAGAAAAAGAACAGAAATCTGCCAAAGATTACAATTTTGATGGATGGACTGTTAAAGAACTAAGGGAATTTGCTTCGAAAAATAATATTAAAATACCATCTAAATCTAAGAAAAAAGAAATTATTGATTTACTTCAAGAGGTCACATCACATCCGGAATTTATCGAGAGATCTCAAGAAGTGGAAGATGTGGAAGATGTGGAAGAAGTGGAAGAATTGGAGGAAGAACTGGTTGCTGGATTTGATGATGAGGAAGATCTTGCTTTATTAAGGAAAGAAAAGCTTGAATTAAAATTCTGGCAAAAACCACCATTTTCTAGTCTATTAGATTCGGAAATCGCAAAAGAATCAGAAATTGCTTTTTATGATTTAGCAAAATTAGTTGATGAATTTTTTGATAACATGCTTCATGAAGAATTGATAAATTATAAAATTTCTGGAATTGCGCTTAAAACTTCTGCAGTTTTACATCATTATAAGATTTCAAGCATTATTAGAGAAGAAGAACAAATTCAAAAAAGGGAAGAATTAGAGAAATTCAGACAAGCGCATGGTAGAACCATTCCAAAGGCATTACCTCAACCAATTCAACCTAAAATGCAAATAGCTACTAAAGATGAATTGTTTGATGCTATGAGATCTGCTATTATAGAAGTAATGCAGAATAGAGAAAAACTCAGAAGAAGAAGGATGAGAAAAGAAGAGTTAGACAAGCAACGGATTCAAATGAAATCCAAGGCACAACTTCCTAAAGAACTTCTTAAACAT
>JBHLQZ010000235.1:0-3348 GCA_048883065.1 Candidatus Thorarchaeota archaeon
GCACCTAGTTACAAGTACATTGAAAAAATAGAAGAGATAGGGATACTAAAACCAGATATTTTTGAAACTCAAGATATGGATATTACAACACTACAAGCTATAATTTCATCTTCGGAAACTAAGAAAATGATTCTTTGTGTTGTAGCTGGAAAAATCTCTGAAGGTATTGAATTCACTGTTCAAAACAAAAGTTTGATAAAAGCAATTATAGTATGCGCTTTACCATATGCTCCACCTTCTGAGGAGAATAAACTAATTTATGAAGATCTTCTAATCCAATTTGGATCTCAAATCGCTAAGGAATTCACTGTTGTTATTCCAATGACTCAGAAACTAGCACAAAGCTTTGGTAGGGCTATCAGAAATAAAGGAGACAGAGCAGTTCATATATTGTTAGATCCAAGAGGTACAAAGTTCACTAAAGATTTTAATTTTGAAAGGCATAAATCAGTTAAAACATTAAAAACGAAAATAATACATTTTTTTGCATAATAGCTAATTTAAATCAAAATTTCGAACCGTAATAACACCATAAACATCTATTCCCGTATGGCAAGTAATTATAAATCCTACATAGAATTCCTCGATTTTTTTTATTTTTGGAATTTTAATTTCTTCTATAATTTTGTTAAAAATTCTTTGGTTTTCTCTTGGTTTAGTATTAGCTCTCCACACAAAAATTTCTTCATCTGCTTCATAGAAGTTCCTCAGTAGCGATGTTATTTTCTTTATTGTTCTTTCAAATCCCACCTCTTTATCAATTAATCCAAGTTCTCCATTTACAAGAGAAAAAATTGGATATGCATGAATTAAATCTGCGAGAAGATATCTCAATCGACTTATTCTTCCCCCTTCATAGAGCTTTTTCAAATCAGATACTGTCAGTAAAACATGAACATCATTATCTCTAAATTCATCTAATTTTTCTATTAATTCTGTAATTGATAATCCTTCTTTTACTAACTGAGAAGCTTTTATTGCGATTGTTCCTAATACCAACGAAACACCTTTCGAATCATATATTATAATTTCTGGTCCATCAGGATTTTGTTTCTTGTATTGCCTAGCAGTTGTGGCACTTGCACTGTAGAATCCTGATAGTTTCTCACTAACATTTACAATTAGTAGATAATCATAATTCTTGTTTCTCTCAATCACTTCCCATATTATTTTTTTAGATGGTACACTTGTGAAAGATCTTTTCGATTCATCTATTGCATCATAATACTGATGTGGATCTATAGTTCCATCATCTAAAATCTCATCTTCATCTATAACAACATTAGCTGGTATTATATCAATATCATATCTTTTAGCTAAATCAGGTGTAAGATTAGAAGTAGAGTCTGTAATGATTTTTATTTGCACAAAAGAAACATGAATAACTAAAATAAAAAATTTTAGTGTTTTTAAATAAATATCTACGAAAAATTTAGAAAGATTCTTATTATATTTAATTGTGAAACAAAAACTAATTCATTGGTTGAAAGTTGCTACTGTTGTAATAGGATGGGCTTTGACTCCTGTAATAGGTGAATATTTAGTTGACTTAAAGCAAGAATTATCACCATATCAATTATCGTTTTTTAGATATATTATTGCAGCTGTAGCGCTTTACTTCATACTAATATTTCAATCAAAAATAACTAACAGAGACATCTGGAATTCCTTTAGAAATAATTGGTTAAAGTATATTATAATAGCAACTTTCTCAGCTTTTATGCCAGTATTTCTATTTCTTGCAGTTAAAGATACTACTGCTTCAACAGCTTCATTTCTTCTAAATGCTAATGTAGTAATTATACCAATTTTAGCTTATTTTATTCTTAAAGAAAAAATAAGGAAGATGTATGCTTTAGGAATAACGCTTTCACTAATAGGTTTATTTCTAGTGATTTTTGATAAGAATCTTTTTAATTTAAGTGAGTTTCCAATTGGATCTTTGATAGGAAATCTACTAGCTTTTGGATCAGGTTTTTTCTGGGCACTCTATACCATTTTTCTCAAAAAATTTTTCTCAGACGAAAATCCTTTACTTGTAACATTTCTAAGTCTATTTCTAGGATCTATAATACTGGTATTTTTTGCTTTTCTAATTCCACCTACAACAATGTCAATCAGTGTCCTAGGAGCATTCCTAATAATAATCATTGCAGTCATATCAACTTCCTTAGCATATAGTTTTTGGTTGTCATTATTGCAGTATCTAAGCGCTACAGAAACAGGAATTATACAAACTTTAGTTCCTATTACTTCTGTTATAGTAGCAATCATATTCTTAGGAGAAACAATTACTTGGATTTTTGGTATAGGAGCTTTTTTCATTATTGTTGGGATTTTCTTAATAGAGATGAGGAGAAATAAAGATACAATAAATCAAATAATAAATGTTGAATAGATGTTCAAAGATTCGATAAAGAGAAACATTTTTTTTATAAGCCTGAAATTATAATCTAGTGATATTATGAAAAAATTTGAAGAAGATATATGTATTCACAGGGATGAGTTCTTAGTTGTTCAAACAAAAGAAGTTCAGTTCAACAATCCAATAGTCTTTGTTACTTTTCCATCTCCTGGGATAATTGGTCCTATAATTGCAAGACAAATGATTGAATCACTTGAGTTGGAAGAAATAGGATTTTTCAAAAGTGATGCTTTGAGTCCTGTAACAATTTTCATAAACAACATTTTGAAGCATCCATATTTACTTTACAGTAATAAGGAAGGAACAATTCTTCTTGTTACTATTGAATATCCTATTCCTCATGAAGCTTATCTGGTCGTTGCAGAAGGACTTCTCAATTGGATAGAACAGCATTTAGATGCAAAGACCATTGTTTGTTTGGATGGAATACCTGTAAAGCTTAAACCTGAGCAGCCAATTGTAATAATTGCAGCTGAAAAAGAATTAGCTGATGATCTTAAACAATATGGTTTAGAATTATATGAAAATGGTGTAATTCTTGGTTTATCTGGAGCGATTACTTCCGAAGCACTTTTACGAGATATAATAGGAATTGTCTTGATGACACCTGCAACTACAGATTTTCCTGATCCTGCAGCAGCTATAAATATTATAAATGTTCTAAATGATTATTATAAATTTGATATCAACACAGAACCTTTGTTAAAGGAAGCTGAAAAAATCAAAGAACAACTTGCACTAATTGCTGAAAGACAGCAAGCAATACAACAACCAACTGCTCCTCCTCCCAAAAAATTACGTGAAGGTTATATTTAGATCCTTTTCTTTTCTTATTTTTTTATTGAGATTTCGTCAAGAGATATAGTTTATAAAGAAGCACATAAAAAGAAAGTCAAAATGGACATCTTCTCTCGAATAGCTCA
>JBHLQZ010000236.1:0-3293 GCA_048883065.1 Candidatus Thorarchaeota archaeon
AAAAGAGTGTCAATTGCTAATGAACTCTTACCTGAACCACTTGGTCCTGTAATTACTACAAGCTGCTCTTTAGGGATATCAAGATCAATATTTTTAAGATTATTTTTCGATGCTCCACGAACATGAAGGTATCTTGAAGGATCTAAATTCTCATCCAATGCAGCTTTCGTTGTCTCCCAATGCTCCTCATAATCATCGAGTAGAACTTTTTTCAATGCTTGTCCTGTATATGATTCTTCACACTTCATTATTTTTTCAGGAGTTCCTTCTGCAACTAAATATCCTCCATTATCCTCTCCTCCTTCTGGTCCAAGATCAATAACATTATCAGCTGTTTTGATAACATCAAGATTATGCTCAATAATCACGATTGTATTTCCCATATCGACAAGCTTCTGGAGTACTGCCAATAATTTCTTAATATCTTCAAACGACAAACCAGTTGTAGGTTCATCAAGTAAATACATTGTTTGTCCAGTTGATTTCTTAGCTAATTCTCTAGATAATTTTATTCTTTGAGCTTCACCTCCAGATAACGTTGTAGAAGGTTGTCCTAGTTTGATATAATCTAAACCGACATCAGACAATGTTTGCAGAATTCGAAGAATTTTTGGTTGATTCTCAAAAACTTTCATTGCTTTGCTTACTGTCATATCAAGAATATCTGCAATGGATTCATCTGCGAACTTGATTTTAAGTGTCTCATCATCATATCTTCTCCCTTTACATTTTTCACATTCTACTTCTACATCTGGTAAAAGAGACATCTCTATAGTATTGTAACCATGACCTTTACAAGCTTCACATCTACCAGCTTTTGTATTGAAGCTGAATCTTGTTTTCGTATATCCTCTTACTTTGGCTGTAGGCATTTTAGCAAAAAGATCTCGGATGTGATCCAAAACCTTCGTATATGTTGCTGGATTTGACCTTGGATTTCTTCCTATAGGTGATTGATTAATTACTACTGCTTTATCTATATTCTCTATCCCTTCTAATTCTTTATATTTACCTACTTTTTGTGTTCCATTGTGTAATGTATTTACTAGAATCGGATATAATGTATCAGTAACTAGTGATGATTTTCCTGAACCAGAAACACCAGTTATACAAATGAAAGATCCAATTGGAAATTTGACATCTATGTTTTTTAGATTATTATGCTGAGCACCTTTTAATACGAGAAAATTCTCACTTTTTCTTCTTAATTTGGGTATTGAAATTTCATCTAGACCTAGCAGATATCTTGCAGTTATAGATCCTTTAGCTTCATTTTTAGAAATATTGTTTGGGTCGATTGAAAATAATATCTCTCCCCCTTCATCTCCAGCTTTAGGTCCCAAATCTACTAGTAAATCTGAATTTCTTAGCGTATCTTCATCATGTTCAACAACTACAACTGTGTTTCCTCCATCTCTTAATGTTGTTAAAGAATTCAACAGTTTGTGGTTATCTCTATTTGCAAGGCCAATACTGGGTTCATCAAGCAGATATGTGACTCCTTGTAATTTAGATCCTATTTGAGTTGCTAGTCTTGTTCTTTGTGCTTCTCCACCGCTTAATTCATTTGCTGCTCTATCTAATGTTATATAATGTAATCCTACTTCAATCATAAAAGAGAGACGATTCTTTATTTCTTTTAACAAAGGACCAGCTATCTTATTTTCTTCCCTAGTTAATTTTATTTTTTCAAAAAAATTTAAACATTTATCAATTGGAAGTTGGTTTAATTCTGATATATTTTTACCTTTAAATAAAACAGATAGACTTTCTGTTTTTAATCTTGCTCCTTTACATGATGGACATTGTTTTAGTTCCATGAATTTCTCCAAATCTTGCTTTCTAGTTGGAGATTCTATTTTATAATAACCATTCATTGTCGATGGAATAAGACCTTTCCATGTAGTGATATACTCGCCTTTACCTTTCCAGGTTGTTTCATCACTTCCCCATTCCCATTTGAGTTTATACTCTTTAGCTCCTGAGCCGTATAATAAAACATTATACTGTTCTTCAGTTAAGTCTTTAATAGGAGTATTGAGATCGAAACCATGTTCCTTAGCAATCTTCCCGATACTGCTCATACCGATTCCGCTATAGGTTATATACTTCTTACTAGCGGTTGTTGTTGCAACAGCTCCCTCTATTAAAGAAAGTTCTTTGTTTATGAATTTTTCAGGAACAATTTGTGGAATTTTACCCAAACCTTTACAACGTCTACAAGCACCAACTGCAGTGTTATAAGAGAAATCTCTTGGTTGAAATTCATTAACTGATAAACCACACTCAGGGCATACTAATTTTGTAGAAAATCTTCTTTCTTTTTTTTCTCCTATAATTTTCAGTTTTCCATTCGCTAATTCTAAAGCTAAAGTTATGCTATCTCTTATACTTGGTTCATTTCTCCTTTCACATTTGTTTCTATCTATTATAATTTCTATATCATGAGCCACATATCTCTCTAATTTTACTTCTTCGTCATCAAGATTTACTTCTTTACTATCAATGATTAATCTGTTATATCCTTCTTCCTTCCATTGAGCTAATTCTTTCCTATACTCTCCTTTTCTCTTTTCAAATACTGGAGCTATTATCTTGATTCTTTGTCCCTCAAAAGAAGCAAAAAGTTGTTCAATTATTTGATCTGAAGGTTGTGCTTCTATTTTCACTTTACAGCTAGGACAGTAAGGTATCCCTACTCGAGCAAAAAGTACTCTCATATAATCATAAATCTCAGTGAGTGTTCCAACAGTACTCCTTGGATTTCTAGAAATAGTTTTTTGATCAATAGAGATAGTTGGACGAAGACCATCTATGTGTTCAACATCTGGTCTATCAAAATTGCCAATAAATTGTCTTGCATAAGCAGAAAGAGTTTCCATGTATCTACGTTGAGCTTCCATGAAAATTGTATCAAAAGCTAAAGAACTTTTTCCAGATCCACTTATTCCTGAAATAGCTACAAATTTGTTGTGTGGAATCTCGACTGAGATGTTCTTTAAATTGTTCTCTTGAGCACCTATAATCTCAATCGAATTCTTACCCAATATCCACACCTAAACCTATCTAAATACTTATTCTAGAGCTTAAGATATCAGTATATAAAGAAGAGGATTTTTCATTTTTTGATATATTTACATTCCTATATTTAGAAAAAACTTCTGTATTTTAGAAAGAGAATCTCTTTTTTCACAAAACATTTATTTATTCTATAGAGATTTTCAGTTTTGATTCATTTACATCATGTGTTATATATGACTGAAGAAACAATGTTTATCGAACCCTTAAAACTC
>JBHLQZ010000237.1:0-3280 GCA_048883065.1 Candidatus Thorarchaeota archaeon
CAAGAAAGCTGATCATCCCCTCCTCCTTGGAATAACTGCTAGTCCAGGTGCAAATATAGAAAGAATTGAAGAAATCCAAGAAAATCTGCAAGCATTCAATATTGAATTAAGAGATGAAAGCTCTGATGATGTAAAACAATATATTCATGACATACAAGAAAATTGGGAAATCATTCCCCTTTCTCAAGAGTTTAAGGAAATCATAACGATATTAGACAATCTCTTTCGAAAAACGTTAGAAGGTTTAAAGGAATTAAATATTATTAACTCAGCTCTCCCTAGAAACAATCCAAGACGTGAACTCTTGAAACTAGATGCAAAGGTTAATGAAAAGTATGCGGGTACAAATGAAGAAGACAGAACAGAATATTTCCGAGCAAGAGCTTTAGTTGGAAATTCAATCCGAATATCACATGCTGTTGAACTTATCGAAACTCAAGGAATACCATCCTTAAGTAAATATATAGAAAAACAGCTTAACAAAATACAAATGGGGCAGGGAAGTCGAGCATTAAAAGAATTAATGTATTCAGAAGAAATGACAAAGGTTGTAGAATCACTACAGATTCTGCAAGAAAAGAAAATTATACATCCAAAGATTGAAAAGCTTAAAGAAATAATTTCTGAAGAGATTTCTAAAAATCCAAATAATAGAATCTTAGTATTTTCACATTTCAGAGTAACGGCTAGAATCATCAGTGAAGAATTAAACAAAGTAGAAGGAGTAAGAGGTCATTGGTTTGTTGGACAATCTAGTATGAAAGGAGATAAAGGTCTTTCACAAAAAGAACAAATTGAGATAATGCGTTCTTTTAGAGAAGGTACATACAATACTTTAATATCAACAAGTGTTGCAGAAGAAGGACTAGATATAGGAGAATGTGAGCTAGTTGTATTTTATGATGCAGTACCTAGTGCAATACGCTTAATTCAACGTAAGGGAAGAACTGGAAGAAGAAAAGAGGGAAAAGTGATCATGCTGATTGCTGAAGGAACTAGAGATGAAGCATATAGGTGGGCTTCGAAAAAGAAATCTCAAAAAATGAAAAGAATTATCCAAAGATTGGATACTACCAAAGACAAGAAAAAGGAACAACAAAAAGGCATTATGGATTATCTTAAGGAAGCTGAAAATAAAGAAGTTGAACAAATAAAAGAGGAAATAACCAAGAGAGAAGAAGGGGAAGAGGAGAAAATAACAGAAGAGAAAGAAGGAGTTTTAAAAATAATTTGTGATAGCAGAGAAAGAAACACTGTTGTTATTAAAGAATTAATAAACAAAGGTATTGAACTTGGTTTTGAAAGGTTAGAATTTGGGGATTACATTTGTTCTGATCAAGTAATAGTTGAAAGAAAAACAGTAGAAGATTTTGTTAATTCAATCTTTGATAAAAGACTCTTTTCTCAATCTAAGATTCTAGTAGAAAGTTGTGCTAAACCAGTAATAATTTTAGAAGGAGATTTGAATCTATATTCTTCATCACTTCACCCCCATGCCATCGCAGGAGCAATTGCATCTTTGATAACAGATTTCCGAATCCCCATTGTTTATACAAAAAGTCAGAAAGAAACAGCAGAATTATTGTATATATTTGCTAGAAGGGAGCAAGAAGAAAGAAAGAGAAGAATCTCAATAGGAAAAAGAAAAGGACTTGGATTAAAATATCAACTAGAAAGCACAGTGGCCTCTCTACCTCATGTTGATCACAAAATCGCAACTAGATTGTTAAAGCATTTTGGTTCAGTTCAAGATATAGTAACAGCAAAACTAGAAGATTTCTTCGAAATTAGAGGTATTGGAGAAAAAATTGCATCAGATATTATTGATTATATTTACGCTAACTATAATGAGATAGAATCAGGAGAAGATATAGAAGGAATAAAGGATCAACTAGAATTTTTAAAGAAAGAGGAAAAAGAAAAGAACATTAAGAAGTCAAAGAACGAAGAGATTCAGTAAGAGATTTTATTGATTTAGAGAGTTCTGTAATCTCCTTTGGATTAGTTTCTGATTTTAAACGTTCATTAAGAATAGATATTTTTTCTAACATTATCTTAGCAGATTCTGCAAGTTCTGGAGGAAGTGAACTTATATCAACTGATAGAGGTGCTTTTTGAGAAATGGAATTTGGTTTCTCTTTGGAGAAATCTTTTTCTTGGTTTTTTGGAAGTTCTGTTTTTGAATCTACCATAACATATTGTTTTTTACATTTCACACAAACTACTTTCCCCTCTTTTTCATAAAGAGGTTCAACACATGAAGGACAAGCTTTATTCAACATCTTCCAACCTTTCAAAAGCAGATCAGCACCAGCTTTTACAGAATCGTCTGATTTTGAAGGATTCATGATTAAAAAGAATTGTAACAATATAAAATGTTACTTGTCTTTCACTTTCAACAATTGATACCCACGTAATACAATTCATCAAAAGAGAGAAAGGAATTATTAATTAAAGAGCATTCAGTGATTTGAGATGACAAAGAAAATAGAAAAATCTATTGAATCAATACCTCAAATTTCAACTAAAGAAGAAGAGAAATTTATAGTTCTAAACCTCGAAGATTTGCATAAAGAAAAACCTAGAGCCAGTATAAAAGAAATCAAAGCGACTTACAAATTAGTTAAGGTGTTAAAAAACGAAAAGAAAAACATCGCTAAAACAGAACAACATGATTATTCTAGTTGAGTTTTAATAATAAAAACTATCTTCTCGATTCAAAATATACTCATTTTTTGCAGAATAATTCAAAGAGAGAATTATAAAATATCCTCCTCATTAAGAATAATTTTTTACTCGGGATAATATGTTTTTAGAATCCTTCTAAATAAGAAACATCAACAAAAGTGATCGAGCATCGATATTGACACTTAAAATCACTGATAGTATTATCAAAGTAAATCGTATTCCAAAGGAAAAAATTATTATTCTTCCTTTGTACAATTGTCTACTACTCAGTGTTTGAGATAAATAGGAACGTGTTAAACATGAAGGTCATGGGATTCGCAGCAAAAGCAGTAGGACAACCGCTGGAGCCATTCACTTACAAGCAACCAAAAATAGATACACATGATGTCCTGGTTTCGGTGACGCACTGCGGTTTGTGTCATACTGACATCCAAGCTATTGATAATTACTATGGAATAACTACCTTTCCCTTTGTTCCAGGTCACGAGATTGTTGGATATGTGTCAGCAGTGGGAAGCGCAGTATCTGACCTCAAAGAAGGAGATCGGGTCGGTATCGGCTGGCAGGGTCGTTCTTGCATGGAATGCGAGTG
>JBHLQZ010000238.1:0-3264 GCA_048883065.1 Candidatus Thorarchaeota archaeon
ATCCAAGGATTATTTTGAAAGGTGTACAAACAAATTCTGAAGCATGACGAGAACCAAGTTGTTTAGTTCTATATGTTGGTTCTGTTGGAAGTATAAGATCATCTCTTTTCATCCCTCTAGCTATTGATTCCATAACATAAGTAAAATTCCCAAGATATGGAAAAGCAAGTGGCATTTTTTTTACCTCCTTTAAATATGAACCTTTGTCGTTAGAAGTAATGACTGCTCATCTTCACTTCTTCTTAGCATATCCAAGAATGCTTCGATTCTTGTTTTCATACCTGCTTCTGCAGTTAATTCATCGAACACCAATTGTAGTAGTGGAACAGTTGGATCTCTTTTCGATAATCTTGCAGCTATTTCACCAGCTATTGAATCTGGACCACAACTAAAAATCATCAAATGGATAATTCCATCTACAGTCTTACTCTCTATAAAATGCATAATTGTACCTAATATTTCTCTTTCATAAAGAAAGTATAAGTCAACATCTAATTTATCCATTTGATTGTTAATCAAATCCCTAGGCATTTGCTCAGAAGTAATAAAATCAACTCCATGCTCTTGTAATGAAGATCGAATACCTAATGCTGAATATGGATCGTTCAAAACATATGAATGCCCTACCAAAGCTATTTTTAGTTGTCTCTCATTTTCTACTAATCTTGGAGGTTCATTCAAAAGTATTTCAGATCTCTCCCATTTGTGCAAAATTTCTTCATCAATTAAGAGAGTTTTATAATGAAATTTTTGAGCTTTTACAGCTTTTATTATAGCTTTAATAATTTTTATTGGATTTTTTGTAAATTTCAATCCAACATTGTAAGCTTTTCTGAAAAAAGCTATTCTTCCATGTCCACTTTTCGCTCTGTTGTAATGAGGCATAATTATTTCTGGTAAATCAGGAATTTGTGATCGTAGAACTTCTGCTAAACCTATGAATTTGGGACATCCAACATATGTGTGATGATCTCCACCAAATCTTGGAATGAATAGATAATCAACTTTATCCTTAAGAGCTAGAGTATGACCAAAGTAGAGTTTTGTTGAATAACAATCTTCATCAGGAGCATTTTTTACTGATTCAAATTTAATCTTCTTTGTTGTTCTAGGTGATACTATAACTTCTGTCCCCAGTTCTTTAAAAAATGTTACCCACATTTCTGAGAATTTGTAGTATAATAATGCTCTTGGTATCCCTACTCTTCGCATTTATTCTTCCAACTCACTCTAATTATACATTGGATTTTAATATAAAGTTTATGTCACAAATGTGATAATCTAGCACAGAAGTTCAATTACAGAAGAATAGAAATTATAAATGTTTGAGTATTTTTTATAAATATGACTAATAAAGAAAAAATCATTTTTTCTTATGTTGCTTTTGATTCAAATCCAGAAACATTAATTCTTCCTGAGAGTATAAGAAAATTTGCAGGGAAATTCTCTCAAAGTAAAATCTGGATGTTCATACCTAATTCGAAGGATAAACTCAAACAAGAAGTAATTGAAAAACTCTCAGCACTTGAAGTAGAAATTATCCCTTTTACAATTGACCTAGAAATTTTAAAATTTCCATTCACTAGTACTGTTTGTGCTGCAGCTGAAGCTGAGAAACTTGCTTTAGGTAAAACAGAATTTCTTGTTAGACTTGGCACTAATTCAATAGTAATTAAAGAACCTAAACATTTTCTATTAGAAGGGAATAAGAATCTTGGATATAGACCTGTTCATCATACACTTATAGGCTCCATATTTGATGAACCTATTGATGAATTTTGGAAATGTATTTACGAAAAAACAAATGTTAAAGAAGAAAATATTTTTCCAATGCAAACTCATGTTGACGGAAAAATCCTTCGTCCTTATTTCAATTCAGGATTTCTTATTGTAAGACCCGAAAGAGGATTGTTTAAAGAATGGTGGAATAAATATAAAGAATTATACAAAGATCCTAAATTTAAAAAGTTCTATAAGAAAGATGATCTTTATGTTACTTTTATTCACCAAGCAGTATTATCAGGAGTAATTCTATCAAAACTGGAAAATCATGAAATTCAAGAACTACCTTTTGAATATAATTATCCCTTGAATCTCTATTTTGAAACTTCAGAAGAATACTTGCCTAATAATATTAATGATTTAGTTACAGCTAGATATTATCTTAATAAGCTAACAGAAGGACATGAATTTGAGAAGATACCATTTCAAGATCCACTTAAATGTTGGCTAGAAGAAATAATCCTACATCTACGAAAAATAAAAGAGGGTTAAACTTGAAAGAAGAATTCTCAGTTTATAATGGAATTGAGCTAGTAAAAGATGAGGTGGATGTTCTTTTAGAATTAGAAATGATTGTTGGAAAGAAAATTCCAAATGTTGGAAGTGCACAAATGTACACTTCTGGATTTACTCAAAAGGAAAAAACTATTGTTGCATTAAGTTTAAGAAAAAAAGAACTAAATTCATTTCCAGAATGTATTATGAAATTAAAAAATTTACAAGGTCTTTTTCTTCGGGATAACAATCTAAAAAAAATTCCTAATTCAATTGGTAAATTAGTAAATCTCTATAATTTTGATGTTTTCAATAATCAAATTGAATCGATATCAGAGAATATAGGGAATTTAAAGAAGCTTTATAGAATTGATTTATCAAGAAATAAAATATCTCATCTACCTCAAAATATAGGAAGACTTGAAAGCCTTGAGAAAATGGGTTTGTATAACATTCAACTACAAGAATTTCCAGAAAGTATTGGGAAACTTAGGAATCTTAGAGAATTAGGTGCTTGGAAAAATCAACTTCGAGATATACCAGATAGTATTGGAGAATTAATAAATCTTCAGAAGCTTTGGTTACAAGATAATCAACTAGAATCTATTCCAGAAAGTGTTGGAAAGTTAATCAATTTACAGGAATTTCACATTTTCAATAATAAATTAAAAAAGCTTCCTGATAGTTTAACAAATCTAAAGAATCTACAAAAAATGAATATTAATTATAAAGGAAAAAAACAAGATATAAGATACACAGAAAAACAGAAAAAATGGATAGAATTTCTCAAAGCTAATGGATGTAGTGTTCGAATATAACAGTAATGAATCTTATTTTTTATTTGATTTGTATTATTTGAGAGTAGGAATGATTTCGTTTGCTATTTTCTTAAACACAGGCATTTTTTCTTTATGAAAAGGATAATACATTATGAACTCCGTAAACCCAAGTTCAGAATATTTCTCAAAATACTTGATGAAATTTTCT
>JBHLQZ010000239.1:0-3263 GCA_048883065.1 Candidatus Thorarchaeota archaeon
ATTAACAATTCTCAGATTATTCATTTTTATCAAACGATTTATTGTAGATCTTCAAGAGGTAATATCTGACGAGGTTCGTGCACAACTAAACCTTGTGCGTATTTTCTTAATATTGGGATTAACCCTAAAAATTCTTCTTTTTTAATTATGGTATTTATAGCATACCATCCATTAGTTCCAGCCAATTTTGATACAGTAGGACGTTTTAAAGCAGGAAGCTTTAATAACACTTTATTTAGTTTTTCTTCCCTCACATTCATAAATATATGAAGCTTCTTTTTAGCCTCTATAACACCTTTAAGTAAAACAAGAATATCCATTATCTTTTCGTATTTCCATTCATCATTCAAAGCATTTTTGTTCGCGATCAAGACAGCCGTAGACATATCAATAATATCTATGATTTTTAAATTATTGGCTTTAATAGTCGTACCTGTTGAAGTATTATCAATGATAACATCAACTTCTTCAGGAGGTTTAGCTTCTGTTGCACCAAAAGATAGGAATATTTTTACAGATTCATTTTCTCCCCAAGTCTTCCATGGAGTAATTACTAGAGGTTTAATATCACCATATAATTTATTGTAAGTAGAATTTTTGATTAAATAATTCACTGATAAAGTTAGATATTCAGTTGAAATTCGTAATGGCTTTTTTTTTTCAGCAAATTTGCTAAGGATATCATCTAGACTTGAAATATTCTCCCAATTATTTGGAGCACATAAGACTATGGAAACTGCCCCTATTTCTAAATCTAATAAGATCTCTACTTCAGCTTTAGTTTCCTTAACCCAATCTAATCCTGAAATTCCTAGATCAAATTCATCTTCTCCTACTAAATAATTTGGGATTTCTTGTGGTCTCAACAATTTAATATAAATCTCTGGATCTCCCACTGAAGGACGATAATCTCTTTTTGATACTGATTTCAACTTTAAACCGGCTCTTTCGAAGAAAATAGCTATATCTTCTTGTAGACTCCCTTTAGGAATTGTTAGTTTTAACACTTTTTCACTCATTTAAATTCAATAAACATTGTAAATTTAAGAATTTAATGATCCAGAATTTTATATTTTCTACTTAAGTTTTGGTAGTTTTGACCAAAGGAGAGTATTTTTTTTAAATAAATTTTAAAAGAATTATTTGGAAAACTGAATTTTTAAATTTACTAACACTATTTTATTTATATCATAAAATTCGTGAATAGTATAAAAAAATACTTAAGATGTTGACCAATGACAGAATTCGCTCTTATGTTCAACGCAAGACCTGGGGGAGAAATTATTCCAGTTAAATGGGGCAAAGATAATTTTGTTCCAGATACATCAATCATAGTAATGGATGAAGGCTCGGAATCACTTTATTTGTGGCATGGAGTTCAACAGGGATTAGTTGCTAGGCGAACAGCTCTAAGGCAAGCAGAATCTCTAAAGGGACACGGTTATAGTGTTGGTAAAAGCATAATCGGTAGGGATATTAAATCAATAAAAGAAATAGATGCAAGAAAAGTAGGAAAAGTTCCGGAAGATACTCAAATGAATGAAGAATTACAGAGTTTATTAGAAAGGAATTTTACAGAGTTAGATAATTTTATTGTTACTTTTCAAACGGGTGTAACTATATCTAGTCCAGTAGCTCCAAAAGTTGCAGAAGCTCCAAAAGTTGCAGAAGCTCCTAAAGTTGTAGAAGCTCCTAAAGTCGTTGAAGCTCCAAAAGTTGTAGAACCATCTAAGGTTGAGATCACACCCGCACCAAAACCTGTAGAGACTAAAACAGCATCTGCACCCATAGCAGCAAAACCAACACCAACTCCAGTAAAATCAGCTAATACTGCTTCTGAATATGACGAAGCTGAGCCGTTACCTTCAATAAAACCGACATCAAAACCAGTTCCCGCTATCCAAGTCTCAAAAACAGGTTTGCAAACCAGTGCTAAAATTGCTTTTGTTTTTAGTGCAATACTAGAACATTTTGATGATATTTGGATATCTAAGAAGAAAGATGGGAGTTATTCTGTTGAAGAAATGGATGGCCCTATATGCAGTTTTTCATTAAAAGAAGGAAGTAAAATAAACTTCTCAGCGCAATCTTTTAACAGAGTGGATCCCAAAGTGAAAACGGCAATTCAAAAGAAGTTTATTGAGCTTTCAAAACTTATATAAAAATAATCGAACCCTGATAATTATTATTATTTTTATTATATTCTTTTTTATTATTTAATAGATTTTAAAAGAATAAAGCACCTAGGATTAATAATGAAATTCAATAAGTTAGCACACTTATTTTCTGAACTAGAAAGTACTACAAAACGACTTGAAATGATTGATTTCTTATCAATTTTTTTCGAAGATATAAAAGAAGAAGGAGATTTTAAAGATTTAGATAAAATTATTTACCTTTTACAAGGTCAATTAGTCCCTAATATAAAACAATTTCCCAAGATGGGAATAGCTGAAAAGATGATCATTGAAGCTCTAACCGTACATTCTGGAATAGAAGCTAAAAGAATAAAAGAAGTGCTTGTGAAGAAGGGAGATATTGGAGCAACTGCAGAATTCATACTTTTGAAAAAAAAGAAACAGAAATCATTATTTGACTATAATCAGAGCAATGAAATCTCCATGTTATCATTAGAAATTACTGAATTATATTCTGAACTAAAAAAGATCGCTTTAACTGAAGGTGCTGGGTCCCATGATGTTAAGTTAGGAATTTTGAGAGGTTTAATAAGACGTAGTTCACCATTAGAAACTAAATATTTACTAAGGATAATAACATCTACATTAAGAATTGGTGTTCAATCACCAACTATTATTGAAGGATTAGCTCTAGCTTTTACTGGTAATAGAGAAAATAAGGATATTATCGAAAAGGCATATAGTATATATCCTGATTTAGGCCAAATTTCAAAAATGTTAGCAGAACAAGGATTAGAAAAAGTTAAAGAAATAGAAATAGATTATGGTACGCCTATTCTTAGTATGCTCGCTTCACGAGAAATTTACACGGAATTTATTAATAGATTAGGTGTGCCATTTATTGCTGAATATAAACTGGATGGTGAAAGACTCCAAATTCATAAATTTGGAAATAATGTAATATTATTCTCAAGAAGATTACTTGATATTTCAAATCAGTATCCAGATGTCTGTAATACTATACAAGAAAATATCAAAACTACAGAAGTTATTTTCGAAGGAGAAGTTGTTGCTATGGATCATGTGTATGAAAAAATGCTTCCATTTCAAGTCTTAAGTCAAAGA
>JBHLQZ010000240.1:0-3260 GCA_048883065.1 Candidatus Thorarchaeota archaeon
TCAGGTCATGGATGAGAAAATTTCTAGTGATAATGGAGGCATAAGCTGGCGAGTTACTTTGAATCAATTTTCAAGTAAGATAGTTGCTAGAGACATAGTGTAGTTTGACAATAACTAAATTCTTACATGTCAGGACTTTAGAAATACGTATTGATGTAACTTAGAATACTCTTAAATGTCTTTTATTGATGAGTAAAAACTAATAATTATCTGGTTTCCACATTGGAGTCTTCTTCTAGCTGGAATTTACCAATAAGAGAATTTCTCTTTCAAATTGTTAATTGAATTGGTAATTGCTTATAGGTACACTTAACCAATTAGAAGTACGGGAAAAATAGTGTGATTGTTGCACGAACTATTGCTTAAAAAAGAATTATTCTGGCAAAAGACGCTTTTTCCAGTCTTCAACAGCTTTTTTAATTTCTTCTTTGATCTTAGATAGTGTTTCTGAATCAATGGTCTTGTTTTGAGCAAGTTTTTCTAATTTAAGAGCAAAACGATTCATTTCATAAGAGATAGTACCTGAATTAACCAATGTAAAAAGGTCATCTTTCGCAGCTTGAGTTATACTGATTAAATCATTGGTAGAAACCGCTTGATTGACTTTATGGGAGAATGAATCAAAAAAGGTCAAAATTTTTCTCTGATTAGGGGCTTGAAGCCTTTCACGTTCTTTTATTTCAATTGCAACCCCTTCAATGGCGTTGGAAATAATTGGTTGAAGCCGCCGCATCTCATGGATAATGGTAGTCTCAAGATTTTCATCAACAATGGCCGTAAGCACTACTTTTGGATTGGAATCGATTACAGTAGAAAGAAGAAGTCCTCCACTTGTTCGAACTGACATATTCATGAAATTACCTTCTAATTCTCGTGCAATAGTGTCTCCTGTTGAAATCACAAGACTACTGAGAGCACTAAGAGCTACCTCAACGTCTTCTGTGTCTATTTTCGATCGTGTTACAATAGGTAAACCTGAAATATCTGACAACACACAGATTTTTGCTCCAAGCTCTATAATGGAGTCGATAAGTACAGATAACGATTCTACGTCAGTACTCACAGAGAAAACCTTCTTCAAGTGATGTTATGAATTAATCATCCTACTTACTTAAAAATTAAAAAAGGCTTGCAAAAGGAAACTAAAATTCTCCAAGCAATAAAAAATGATGGATTTCATTCATTTAAAATACAACAATATAAGAGGAAATGAAAAAATAAAAGAATTTAAGTACATGTTAATGAAACTATATATTTAGCACCTCATGGTAATTTTTTCAGGTTTTTTCTTCCATATCAATTCTAGCAAGGAATCTGTCCACATTCAAAGAAGGTACGCTTATGGAACTCTCCCCAAATGTGAAAAATATAAAATATGCTATTCGAGACATAGTTATTCTAGCTAAAAAGGTAGAAAAACAAGGAAAAAAACTTTACTACTTCAATATCGGGGATCCTGATAAATTCGACTTTGATACTCCCGATTTCTTGAAACAGGCATTAGTAGAGGCAATCACTAAAGATAATGCCAATTTTTATTGTGATTCAGCAGGAGATCTTGGATTACGTAATGAAATAGCAAAAAGGCAGAAAAAGCTTTGGGGAACAGACATCGATCCCAATAGGATTCTAGTAACATCAGGAGTTTCTGAAGCGATATCATTTATTTCTGCAAGCATTAAAGCTGGAATGGAAATCTTAATTCCATCACCAGCTTATCCTCCTTATCTATCATATTTAAATTATCATGGTATTAAACCAATTGAGTATAACACTCTAGAAAGCGAAGGTTGGCAACCTGATATTGAGGATTTAAGGAAAAAGATCACTTCAAAAACCCAAGCAATCTTACTAATCAATCCAAATAATCCAACAGGAGCAGTCTATCCACAAAACGTAGTAAAGAAGATAGCAGACCTAGCTGGGGAACATGATCTGTTATTGATCTCTGACGAAATCTATGATTTATTAACATATGAAAAAGGTTTTTTTCGTTCAACAGCTTCAATTACAGATATACCTGTTTTAGAACTAAATGGAATTTCTAAAACTCTACTCTCTCCTGGGTGGCGACTAGGATGGGCAATATTGAGAGATGAAAATGATGAATACTTAGAATTTTGGGAAGCATTAGCAAAACAATCACGAATTCGATTATGTGCGAATAATCCAATACAAGTGGCTGTAAGTAAAATCCTGAATAAAGAAATGGATTTCTTAACTACCGTCATAGAGAAATTGAAAGAACGTGCAAACTATTTTTCAAAAAGAATAGATGAAATCACTGGATTATCAGTCGTTAAGCCTAAAGGTGCTTTTTATGCATTTCCTAGCATTGATTTTGAAATAGACGACCAACGTTTCGTATTGGATCTTCTTCAAGAAACAGGTGTGCTTTTTGTCTTTGGAAGTGGATTTGGAAAGCTTGGAAACGGCCATTTCCGATCTGTTGTACTTCCTGAAGTTTCAATTATGAAAGAGGCCTTAGATCATGTTGAATCCTTTATGAAAACCAAATTAAGCTGATGAATTAAGAATAGAATAAAACTAATAATCTAGCAAGAAAAGTTTGCTTATAGAAACTATTGAGATATTTTTTTCCTAATGTCAGATTGGTAAGAAAAATACTTAGAATTTCGTTCCCATTCCTTATTCCAAGCTAATTCAACAATTGGCTTACAAAGCCACAGAACAAGGAATTACGATCATTAAACAAGATGAAAGTTATTCAAGTAAGTGTTCTTTTTTTAGATAATGAACCAATTGAACACCATACCCAATATCAAGGTCAAAGAATGACTAGAGGACTGTTTAAATCCCAAAAAGGTACGATTATTAATGCTGATGTGAATGGTGCGTATAACATTTTGAAAAAAGCATTCCTGAACGCGATTGGCGCTGACAGGATAGAGGCTGTTAGGTTACATCCTACACGATGGAGATTAGCTATGGCAACAAGCTAGTTGATGAGATCATGTAAATAAGATTGAATTTATCAATTTTAATAACTTTTATATTATAGGTCTATAAATATTCAAGATAGTTATCTACGTATTTTTCAAGCTATTTACATGCAGACTTAACCTGATTACCTTGGATAGAGGCCATCATGACAAGAATCGATGAAATAAAGAAGATTGAGATTTACCCCATTATTGATGTCGAAAGTCATCTCAATGTGAAAGGATTGAAAGATGAAGATGGTCGGAATAGAACAGGATTTTTCATTACTGGTATGCGATTTATCAATATTGAGCAAC
>JBHLQZ010000241.1:0-3245 GCA_048883065.1 Candidatus Thorarchaeota archaeon
GATAAAATATTGCTCTACTACCTGCAGGTGAGGATTGAATTGTTATTAATGGGGCTCGAAATCTTCTTCTTATATTTGTGTGAGTTATTAAGAATATCTGGGAAAACTTTTCTTCTGCAACAAGACCCTCTATAACTTTCGCTCTTCTTGCTTCATCAAGTGATCCCAGCGGTTCATCTAGGACAAGTATATCCATTTTTGGTGGCTCATAAGGAGAAGTTTTCATAGGACGAATACGTTTTAGTAATTCACTCACTCCAATTCTCAAACCTAAACCTATAGCGGCTTTATCCCCTCCAGAAAGAAGAGTTTGGCTTTTTACAAATCCTAGTTCTTCATCTTTTATACTCATATTAAGAGTTTTAGTTCTAGTAGGTTCAAGGTATAGTTCAGAATAGCGACCTCTAGTAAATAGGTTAATGTATCCCCTGGTGGATTGTTGAATGTTAGCTAACATTCTATTAGAAATTATATCTTCAGCAATGAATTTCTCCACATAAGTTTGTACTTCTGTTAATAGAGCTATTTCTAAATCTATTTCTGCAGCTTTTTCCTCTTTCTTCTTGTTCTCTTCAATTTGTGTTTTCCTTTTCTCAATTGTAGCATATTTTTCTTCAATTGATTTCAGTGTATGTTTTTTCTGGAGTTCATTGCTTCGAATATCATCATCTAATGATTTCACATGATCAAATAATTCATCAAAGTCTTTTAGTTTGAACTTCTCAGCTAGTTCTAGCAGACTTTGAACTTTGAATTTTTGAAGAGAATTCTGAACCTTTTGTTTCATTGATTCTTTGACATTTACCATTTCTTCAAGTTCTGTTATATCATTTGCTAAATCTTCCAGTTTTCCTATATCTATGTTTAATTGTGAAATAATTTCTTCTATCTGTTGAATTTCAGAATTTACCTTATTAATTTCTTCTTCTTTCTTCTTGATACCTTTTGTTAACGCAGGTATATTATTCTTAGATCTCTCTAGAAGTTCATTGAATTTCTCTTCATCTATTTCTTGTTCGCATACATCACAAGTTGGCTGTTCTCCTGTTTCTGCAATCCTTTCTAGACTTTCTTTCCTGTTTGTAAAGGTTTCTAATTCAACTTCATTGTTTGTTTTTTCTTTGTTTAGCTTATCAAATTCCTTCTTCTTTTCTTCTTTATATTCTGTTTTCGTTTCTATCTGATTTTCTAATTCTTTGCTTTTTGACTCAATTACTTTTAGTTCTAAAGCTTGCGATAAATCATATTTTACACTTGTTTCAGAAATTAATTTTTCCTTTCTTTCTATAATGATATTTTGTTGGTTTAGTCTTTGGGTTAAACCGTTTATTTCTTGCATTTCTTTGATTTCAGGAAAGAATTTAGTTTCCGATTTTAACTTCTCTAAATCAGAATCATATTCTTCAATATTAGCCTTAGCTATATCGATCGAATTTTCGATTTCACCAATTTCAATTTGAATATCTTCGGTGGTTCTTTCAATTTTGAATTTTTCTTTCTGTATCTCAAAATCATTCTTTTTGTTTTTGATAATATCAATAGCTTTGTCTCTATAGAAATCAAGCTGAAAAAGCTCATAGATGATATTTCTAAGTTCAGCTCCTTTTGCTTCAGCTAATGCTTGAACTGAACCTTGACGAACTACTAAAGTATTCAACACTTTTTCTTTTGTAATATTCAAAAGAGATTTAATTTTATTTTCTACATCCATAACTCCCTCACTGATCTTTTTTTGATTTGAGATTTTACCTTGTAAAGCTGTATTCTTATCTATTTCTAGAAGAAAAGCTTGAACAACTTCCTTCTTTCCATGACTTCTTCGAATTAAATAGCATTTATCATCTAACTCAAATGCCACTTCAACTTCAGTATCTGAATAACCTCTTCTTACAAGATCATCTTTTGTACCAAGCTCTTTCGTAGTTGTAGGTTCATAGAATAATGCGTAAAAAATAGCATCAAATAAACTTGATTTTCCTGTTGAATTTTCACCTTCAACAAACAACAAACCTTCTGGGAGAATCCCTTGTGCAGGAACTCTTATATCGCTGTAGCATTTGAAATTTTTAGCTTGAATCCATAATATTCTCATGAAGACTCCTCCTTCTTTTCACCTTCTTCTATAGTGGTATGCGTAAAAACTTCCTCTATAATATTAGCACCTAAATCTATGAACTGCATCGCTTGTTTTTCATTTTCAAGGCTTAAAGAGCGTATATATCTTTCAAAATCTACAACGGGATCTTCTATCAGATAATCATATAATTGAGCACTTTTTTCCAAACTAATTGGAGCTCGTTTCTTCAAATCGATGGAATCCCATCTAAATTCCAGTAAATTATATTTATCTCCAAAACAATCTTTTTGGAGTTCCATAAGAACATCTTCCATATTCCACCAGTTTGAGAGTAGAATAGAACCTTCAAAGCTAAATTTCAATCTTGTTGCAGTCTCTCCATTGAAATCAGCTTTAAACTCACTAATTTTTTCCTTTAGCTTCTTTTCAAAATCAACAACAGATAAATCAGTACTTAGAGTCATATTTATTTGTTTCATTCTTCTTGTTTTACTTATTAAATGAGGAGTAACTAAAGGATCTTCTCCTTTATTAATCTGAACCTCTAAAACTCCTTTCTTTTGATCCCTTTCTGCAAAGGTATACTTTGCAGTACTACCACTTTGCCATGCATTTTTCTTTATTCTTCTTTGGTTATGATCATGACCTAAAGCTACATAATCATATTTGTATTGAAGAATTAGTTCATGTAGATCCATCCCTCTATCCATTCCATGAGCTACTGCAATTGAAATTTTAGAAGGATCTGGTTGTTGATTATTTACTAGCCATTTTTCATATTCTTCATACCATGTTTCTAGTCTACCAAATTTCAAATATGGGAAAAGATAGAAATTTACATCATCCATTTCTAAGATTAATGGTTTATTTCCTCTAATAGCATCCTTAAGATGATAATTTGTGAAAATATGTACAATGTTTGGAAAAGCTGCTTGGATAAATAAAAGCGCGGCGTCCGATGCTGGATACCGCGCTAGTTGGTTAGTGCCCCGAGATTATTAATTAGCCCCGTTTTACTTCAACGGGTCGGCACCGCCGTTGAAGTGGTAGTTCAAGCCAACGGAAACCGCGTCCACTGTGATGTCGGTTTCGCTGTCGCCGTAAAGGTGGGATTGTGCACCTTCCCAGTCATCGGAAAATTGATACCAACGGTCGTAGCTCATATCCA
>JBHLQZ010000242.1:0-3243 GCA_048883065.1 Candidatus Thorarchaeota archaeon
ATACTTGATAATACAAGTTAACAATTTTCAGACAGGGGAGGATTCCATTGCGTGCGCTTCACCTGGGGATCTCACTGTCCATTATGAAAGTGAAAGTCTCTTGTATATATATGACGTAGATGGTGTTGATATCCCCCCATTAAGCACGTATTTAACAGCCCTCAGATCCGTAACATATGAAAACACAAGCGAGGATCCAGATACTTCTGACCGGACTTTCCGCTTTAGCGTTGTTGATTATAAGGAGTAATTGAAATGAAAAAATTTGAGTTCTTAGCATTAAAACCACATGAATTCATAGAGATGGTTGATACTATTACTAGAGAACGTGTTACTCTAAAAGTTAAGAAAAAAACTGAAAATACAATAAAAGTATCTTGTCAAGTAGGACTTCCTATTGCATTTATCCAATTTAAAGCTAATAAGATTGATAAGAATTTGGAAGTAGAAAGAAAATTGAATTGGTTTCCTTTAATTTATTCCACTTTACCATTATTGTTAGCTCTAATAGGAATTGTATATTTAATCCAATATTTCACATCTGGAATCACTTACTTCATCTACATACTTATTTGCTTAGCTTGGTTACTTGCTCTCGGATTTTTGATATATCAAATCTATTCAGAATTAGAAGAGATAAATAAAAAATTGTTTAGAATAGAGGTGTAAAATACGAAAATTGACATGCACAGCCATTCCAATTTTTCAGATGGAATCTTTTCTCCTCTAGAACTAATGGAATTGGCAGAAAAGGAACAATTAACTATTTTCTCTATTACTGATCATGATACTCTAGAAGGAACAGAAATTGCAAATGAAAATGCTAAAAATTACTCTTTCTTATATTTAACAGGAATTGAGATTTCTGCTAGATACGAAGGATTGAAAACTGAAATTTTAGGTTATAATTTAGATGTAACTAAAGCAAAGATGGGAGATAAACTTATTTATGTTCAAGATGCGAGAGAGAAAAGAATTTTAACAATTTTAGATAAATTAAATTCTATTGGTCTTGAGTTAACTCTAGAAGATATTGAAAAGCAAATTGGAGCAGGTTCAAGTCCAGGAAGACCTCATTTCGCTCGAGCTTTAGTTGAAAAAAATTATGTTAAATCTATTAATGAAGCATTTGAGATCTATCTTGCAGAAGGAAGACCTGGATATGTTCGTCGTGAAACTTTTGAACCAACAGAAGCTATAGAGCTTATACACTCAGCCAATGGAGTTGCTGTTTTGCCACATCCTCTTCTAATTGATATAGCAGATATTTCAGAACTCGAAACTTATTTTGATACTCTTCTTTCCTGGGATTTGGATGGAATTGAAATTTATTATAATTATAACCATGTTACTCCAAGAATTCCCCAGAAGAGATTGAAAAAGGGTTTAGAGATGATGAAAAAATATAGTAGAAAAAACGATCTTCTAGTAACTGGAGGATCTGATTTTCATGGGGATACAGGAAAATTAGGAGAAGTATTTGTACCTACTGAGGTTACAGAAAGTTTACTTGAATATTTTAGAAGTAAAAATGGTTAATCTAAATGTTGTTAATTTTAATGTTATTTCTCACAAAAGATCAATACTAACTACTTATTCTCTCTATAATTTTATTTATTAGAGATAATAGTTTCTCCATTGTTGATTTACCAATGTCAAGGGATTTTCCTGGTGAGTGAAAAAGTACATTACGTTTGAATCTTACTTCGTGAAGCATACTTACTTCATCTTTATCAAGAAGCTTATTTTCTTCGAGAATATCTATCAATCTCAGAAAATTCACATCTTCATGTTGAGATTCTGTAGTTATATCTTCAAGAGTTTTTCTAAAAATTGTTTCTAAAGTTCTATAAATCAAAAGAAAAGCGAGAGTTTGTTCCTCATTTCTAATCTTATTCCAATCTTCAATTCTCTCTTTAACATAATCAATATCAGCTTTAATAGCTTGTTCTTCTTCTGATGTTAATATTTTGCTGGAAATTAATCCCACAAGTGGATCGAATTTAAAATGTTTCTCTATCCTTTCCTTTGTTTCATTTGAAAGCTGAGTTTCTTCTAATATTTCTCTATACAATTTCCATGCAATGGATTTTGCCATTTCGTCTCTATGATACCATGATATTGTTTCAATCAAATTCGGTAGAAGAAGTTGTTTCTTAGCTTCTTCAATAACTCCAGATAATTCTCTCTGAGTTCTTCTTACAAATAGATTACTTATTGGAAAATCAGCTATAGCTAATATTTGTAAAAGTCTCTTTTCTCTTTCTTCCTCAGGTTCATAGAAGATTATAGGAAGAACTCTTGGAATTATTTTGCATAGATTTCTAGTTGATGATAATATAAGAAAAATGCCAAAAATCAATAGAATGCTGAAAATAAGAGCAAAAATTATCACATTAATGTTGTTTGTTATTTGATCTAATTCTATAAAATCTAGTTTTATACTATTAAATGAAAGATATATCACCAGAATAAGGTTAACTAGAAGCAATCCAGATGTTACGATACTAAAAAGATAGAGTGTCTCATTGTATGTTAGTAATCTTTCATTTCTTGTAGTATGACATCTGTCTATGAAGTTCTGATCGTATTGTTTTCTTGCTTCACTGACTAACTCTGGAATTAGTTTTGATTTTATTTTCTTCTCAAGAATTCCTCTTTCTTTCTTTGTCAGCTTTAACTCCATATCAGTTAAAGGAACAGCTTTTTCTTTCAAACTAAAACTTCTAGGTTTAATGAAGATATTTTCAAAATTCTTGTTTAAATTCTGTGAAATAGATGATTTCACTCTCCCTAAATAGAAGATAAGTTTAGGTGCAATCAAATAGAGAAATAGTATAGGTAGTATTAGAAAAACAAAAATCAACAAAGATGAATATTGAAAATTGCCTGTTCTAAGACCCGTATAAATTATAAATACAGATAATTCAATTATGAAAGGGAGAATTAAACCAAATAAAATTCGGAGTGAAAGAGGCCATAATCTTGAAGTTGCTTTGAAACTCATTAAAAATCTGTTTTCATCTTCATTTAAATGTATAATGGTTTCCTACTCGAAAAAAGGGATATTATCTTCTCTAAGCAAATGCTCTATTGCCTTTCTATCTTTCCTAAATTGATTAAGAACAGAATCTTCAATTTTTACACATTCGATTTCATCTAATAAAACTTGGTAAAATAATCGGTTTAAACCTTTTTTCCTATATAATTCTGACTCTTTTAGAAGCAATTCATATCCCATTT
>JBHLQZ010000243.1:0-350 GCA_048883065.1 Candidatus Thorarchaeota archaeon
CTGTATCAAAAGAATAAACGCCATCATAATATAAATCAGGGCTATTTATATGAATAGAAATGTTGAATGAACAGTAGATATATGTAGGGTTAACCAATGTGCTAGTGTTTCCAACTGCTAAACTATTTAATACATAAGATAGTGTTGTAGGAAGATTATGATCATCTAAGTATGCTTCTACATGGTTTATATTTGTTTGAATGAAGGTTTGAATCTCATTAGCAGAATCACCCATAGAATATTTCGACAAAGATATCTCAACTATTTCTTGTAGATTAGATATTGAATTATCTAATATGTAATAATCACATTAGTAGAAGGTCTTTATAATTGTCCACATTAATGAAATT
>JBHLQZ010000243.1:360-3242 GCA_048883065.1 Candidatus Thorarchaeota archaeon
GGCATTGGGCGGGCGCGGAAATGTCTACGTTTGGATCACATCAGGGCGAAGAGGTATCTATATATGGACTTTGAGTAATCCTATATACTGTTGTAGATATTAGAATTAAATAAATTAAAATCACTATAGCTAAGAGGAGGAAAACTTGTCCTTTTTTGTTTTTAAACATCGCTACTTTCATTTTAAACACCTTTTAGCCATACATGAAGATGAAAGATACAAGGATTATATTCACCCATGATTTCTGTAATCATGTAATCTATACCAATTGCTTCTGTTGATAAGCTTAGATGCTGATTAATCCAGCTATTAGTCATAATATTAGAAGAAGTAACATTCTGACAGTACAGTCTAAACTCCCCATTATCTGGAAGAGCCCCATATAATGCTTGCTGAATAATCGCTTTTTGATTATTAATATCTATCACAGAATCTATTTTCAAAGCATAAATAAAATCATCAAGAACACCGTTATTGTCTAATGCTTTCATGGTACTGTAGATGTTTTCATGAAAATTAGTTTCGCTAGTAGGTTGTGTAGCAATTTGTACCTCATAAAGAGCTGTAACCATGATTATCATAACAGAAACAGCGATGAAAGCCTCTATTATGAAAAGTTGTCCTTTTTTATTTCTAAATAATGCTTTCATTTTATCACCAATACCATATTTGACATTTTATCAATACACTTCGTACGAACAAAACTCTAGTTTCAGATATATATCCCTGAGTACTAAGATCTGCTGAAGTTCCATAAATCCCACCATTCTTCGAAGAAAGGAACATTGGAACACCCATAAAACCTCGTCTATATGTTGTATCTTCTCTTTCATGTAACAAAATTAATGCTAATCCCTTTGAAGGAATAGGAATAGCTTCCCGAAGATAAACGTTTCCTTCATCATTCCCTGTTTTTAACATATCATATTTATAGTAAGACACATCAATGTTTTTAAACGGGAATAAGGCGAACACAGCAGCCTCATCGCTTAATGTAGATCTTGGTAAACTAACATCAATAGAGCTATATAATGAAACAGTGTTTTCTCTAACAAAAGGATTTAAATCAAAATTTGCTTCTCCATAATTAATTCCATCTGAACTTTCAAGATTTAATGTTGTATAATCCTGATATATTTCTCCTACTTGAGCAAATGCTACTACGCTGTAGAAATTTGTTACGTTAACCACAAAAGTAGATTTGAAACTAATAGTATCAGAAATAACTTTGGTTGTTGTATAGTTTGTATAAACTTCATTATTTCCATTTATTACAAAAACCCACACATCAGCATTTTCTATAGGTGTTTGATGTTCTGTGACTTGCCCAGTAATAGTGATGTCATCAAAGGCAACACTATAATCTATATCAATGCTTATTGGAGAATAAACTCCAATTGCAAAATCTCTCGTAAGTCCATATGATGCTTTTACGCTTATATAATTAATATACCAATAATCTGAAATTCCATTTGATAAACGGTTAATTTTTGTATAATCAAGTGTTTCTTTATTATCCAATAATCCTAAACGAAAATCTGTAAGAGAACTTGTTCCTATGTAACCCCAATTAGAAGGATTTCCAGTTGAAAGAAAGATATTAGTGTATAATTTGTTTAATTCTTGTTCTTGGGAGTATGTTTCTAATTGAACCATTGAAGGGATTAACAGATTTGATAAAACAATAATGACTTGACTGAAAGCAATTACAAAGATGAGTAATGCAAGAGCAAAATCTACTCCTCTTATTTGAGCTTTCTTGTTTTTCTTCAATGACAATTTTCTATTCTCCTTTCTCTTCAACTTCATCTCCTAATATTCTCTCTTCCAAGAGAGACTTAATCTCAGCTAGGGTAGCTTCTAATTCAACTAGCTCCATACCTTTTTCAAGTAAGTTAGAAGCTCGTTCTTGCATTTCATCAGCTTTTTTAATCCTTTCTGATACTAAGTTTTCAACTTGTCCTTTTAAATCAGCTAAATCTTGCTTTGAACTCATATCCTGTTCTATTCTCTCAATTCGATCTTCTATTGGACCAAGATCAATTGAGACAGAACCAACAACACCTTCAGAGTCAGAATCGGAAGAAGGGACTACTCCTTTCTCTAATGTACCCATAATTCTAACTACATTAAAACTTACTTGATTCAGAATCCGTTTTAATTCTTCAACTTCATCCTTTAGAGTCTTAAGGTCGTCTTCGATTTTCCCCATATTTTTCACCATTCTGATTGTTATATCGTTATATTGAATAGAGGACTGTCTGGTTGTATCAAAATCTTAAAAGCAAACCATCCTATAAACATAAGCACTACAGAGTGCATAAGACCTGCTTTAATTGACATCTTAGACATTTTTCCTGCTACTAATCCAGAGAAGAAACCTTGAATTGCTAACATGTGCAAGAAGATAATCTCCAATGTATCAAGATTAATATCTAAAAGGAACATTCCTGCAGTTTGTTCTGGACCAATATTAGCTGAACCAAATGGTATAAAGAAAGTTTGGAATAATACAACAACTACTAGAATGAATATAAGAAAAGAAGCGTAAACAATCCAAACATAAGGTTTCATAGCACCTTCTCTTTCTTTCTTTAAGTCAAGAAGTGTTTGAACATGTTTTTCAGTAGCTTCAAAAATATCTTCTAAGTTACCTCCAGATCTTTCAGCTTCTAGTATTAGTAAAGCAGCTCTTTGTGCTAGAGGTGTATTGATTGATTCTTGAAAATCTTCCATCGCTTTATTGAATGGAATACCCCAAGATATTTTGCTAGACATCTTTCTCAATTCAGGAGTTAGAGGACCATAGTGCCTTTTAGCGGCTTCTTGAATTGCTCTAGGCAAACTCATTCCAGTTCTCTGAGCATTACTGATTTCTCTTA
>JBHLQZ010000244.1:0-3218 GCA_048883065.1 Candidatus Thorarchaeota archaeon
AAAGATGATTAAGAATCCATTAAAAGAAGAATAATCACTCAATCTTTTCTGGTATTTCTTTGTTTAAATCAAAGAATTGCCAGTCTTTATAATTCAATTTAACAGCAAGAACAGGTTTTGCTTTGCACTTCTTAGCGATTTTTATCAGTTCTTTAAATTGATCTGAATGAAATTTAGTGTAATAAGCTTTTCTTCTAGATTTACATTCTATAAATTGTACTTTTCCGTTTTTAACAGCAACTAAATCACAAATGGCCTCTCCTTTTGATCCAGAACCAGCAACCCTATGAACAACAAAACCTTGCTTTGTTAACAACTCTAAAAGTTCTCTTTCCCTTCTAGAGCCTTTAGGACTTTTTGGCATAATAATCTTATAATCCCAGTAATTAATAAGCTTAAATTGCTTTATGATTTTATTTTAGCTATGGCAAGAATCCAAGAACAAGATTATAGAGAATATATATATTTTAAACAACTTGGTTTCAGTATAGCCAGAGATTTGACTAGAACTCCAGAAGGTTTTATATCAGATTTAGACTTGTATGAAATCCAAGAAGAATTAAAATCTGGTCATTATGTTCCTTCTTTAAAACAACTTAACCAAGCTTTTGAATTTCTATGGAAAAGCTCATTTAGAGAAGTAGCAGTACATATGCTAAGAACACTAGAAAGATCTAGCGATCTCCTTTCTGTTCCAAGTGGAAACGGAGATCATCTCCCATATACTGAACCTAGAATAAGAGAAGAATATCCTGTATTAATTAGAAGGCATGATATAGAAATGAGAGGAAACAAACACATTATTAAAATCAGGGAAAAAATTGAGCTTCCGAATTTTCCAAGAAAAAGTGGAAGAATAAAATATGATATAGAAGAATTAGGAATAGAAAAGGGGACTTATATATTTGTTGATGGAATAAATGAAAAACTTGGAAGTATGAAAAATTTGCTTTGCGGTAGTATGAGCATTAATCCTGAAAATAGATATGTACTGGCAAATTTTTCTCCTTGGTATAAAAATGAAAGATTAGGATTCCGTCTTTGCAGCAATAAACCAACAGATAATGTTGTAATAAGAGTACCCACTCTAGATGATTATTCTTAAATAATTATAGCTATAGTTCTTCGTTCTCAATCTCTTTTCTTATTTCTAACAAACAATCAAAACATATGTGCTTCCCTCTTATTTTCAGGAAATGATTTCTCCATTTCTCCTTATCACACAAGAAGCATTTTTTCTTCCATCTGATTCTCATGATTTCTATTCGCTCAAAACTGAACATAAGCTTCTTTTACTACTCATGGTGGTAAATCTTTTTCATATCGTATGTTTTTCTAATTCTAACTTAAAGTGGCATATTTACATTTAAAAGAAAATTAAAAGGTCCAACTCGTCACTCGTTGAGCCGCTGGACCAAGAATTGAACTCAAAAGGTAGAAGATATATTATTATTCTTTATTTAAAAGTTTTTAGGTTCTGAAAAAAACATATCTAAAAGTAGATTTTACCATTAAACAAAAGCCAAAAAAGTATCATTAATTCAGCTTAAAACACATTAACTGTTTTATAAATTAAAACAACATTAATCTATATATGAAATCTGTGTTATTGATAATTCTGATTTTTCTAATAATACAGATAATAGGTTTGTATATCGGAAATATCTATGTACAAGCCATAAAAGCTGAGGTATTAGAACCTCCTGAAGTAATTCCTGGAGTGAGTTCAGAGAGTCCACAAATCTCTTTTTTCCTTTTTGCTTATATAATAGGAGTCACAGCAGTTATTTTGTTTATAATAAGAATCAGAAAATCATTTTTAAGAGGTGTTGAAGCATTTGTTGTTTTTATTTCTTCATGGCTAACCTTTTCTTTTCTAATACCATTTCAGATACAGGCCGTTTGGGGAGATTTTATTGCTCATTTGCTTTCGCCTCTTGGTTCTATGGGATTCATTTTTTTCTATGTCTTAACCCCTGACTTTATACTCGCACTGATATTAACTGTCTGGAAAGTTTTTAGACCCACTTTTTTTAGTCAAAACGTTGCTGCAATATTTTCTGGCTCAGGAGTGGGAGCCTTGTTAGGAGTGTCACTAGGAATTGCTCCTTGTATAATATTCATGATGATATTGTCGGTCTATGATTTTGTCTCAGTTTTTATAACAAAGCACATGGTCAAAATGGCTAAAGCTATAACAGAAAGGCCAATGGCCTTTACAATTGCAGCGCCCCACAAATTCAAAAAAGCTAAATACATACCTCACAAAGGAGCTAAGAAAAAAGTTCATGTGTTTCAATTGGGCTTGGGAGATATCATACTGCCTCTCATGTTCTCAGTTTCTATTTTGAATAAATTTACAATACTGCATTCTATAATAACTATAATAGGTTCATTGATAGGTTTATTATTCTTAACAGTTTACATAACAAGAAAACCTAGGGCTTTACCAGCCTTACCATTTGTTTGTTCAGGAACTTTGGCAGGTTACATAGTTTCAATGCTTATACTATGAATTATTCTTTTACAGTTTCTTCAACTTTATGAATATCCACACCATATTGTGCTTTGGAAAATTTTAATTTTGCATAATCTTTAGCATCTGATCTTCTAGTGAAATATAATATTGGTCTCCATAACCTAGAATGTCTAGGTGAAACAACTATACTACAACCTATTAAACAATAATTGCCTTCTGGTTCGAGACTAAGTATATTGGATTTTAATAACTCATCTACCATTTTATCATATTCTTCTTGAGAACGTGTCCCTTGCCTATAATCTTGTTTTTCTATGAATAGTCTCCAATCTACCATTTTCTTTTTTGATATTATATCACCTGCTCACTTTTTTTCAATGAATTTTTCTAGATTAGAAATTCTACAAGCTGATATAAGATGCATAAATGGTTCTTCATCAGGTTCTGTCCATGTTGAAACTAAGTAAGGTTTTTCATATTTCAAAACCAGAGCAGGATCTCTATCTATTCTTTGAGCTACAATATGTATCTCTGATGGTTTTGGTTTCCATAATACAAGAAGTTTTGAATTAGCTGGGTTTGGTGCATAATCTGGATTTTCTAATATAACATCACTTAATATTTTAGTGTTAAGTGCATTAGAATATGTGTTGTATACTAATGTAACAGCTTCCTTTCTAGCTTTTCTTACTTCTGAAGGTATATTAGGAATTCTAGAAGACAAACGAATCTTATAATT
>JBHLQZ010000245.1:0-3212 GCA_048883065.1 Candidatus Thorarchaeota archaeon
TTTTCTTATATTCAAGAAATCCTAAGAGAAACAAATAGTTTGATTTTTGAGTGGGGGATAGTTGTCCTTTTTGCTCATCATCAATTTTCGTGAGAATTGTTTCAACTTCTTTAATTTCTTCCATATAAAGTAAAATTTCAGCATATTTCATTTGAATAGTTAAATCTTTGAAATGGTGTTTTTCTAGAATTTCAAGAGCTTTTTGCATTTCTATTTTAGCTCTTTCAAACTCCTCTTTTGCAAAATAAGCATCTGCGAATTTTGAGTAATGAACATAGAGTGACCTAAAATCATTTTTCCAATTTTTAATTATCTTAAATCCATTATTATACCAGAACATTGCTTCATCAATGTGACCCATTTGGAGGTATATATCTCCAATACTTCCAGATAGATGACCAAGAAGTCTATCCATTTTCATTTCCTTAGCAATAGCTTCACCTTTCAGAAAAATTTGATGAGCTAATTGAAAATTCCCTCTATCAAGTTCAATAATTCCTATAGAATTATATGTTTGAGCCAAACAAATTCTGTCATTCAAAGCTTGCGTTATATTGAGAGATTCTTTTGTTTTATCCCTCGCTAAAGAAAGAATGTTAGTTGTATAGAGAAAAATAGATTCCATCTCAAGCATATAGATCTGAACCAGTTTGTAGAAATCAAGGTTACCGTTTTTATGTATATTTAAGTTCATAGCATAATAATTCAAACAATTTTCTCTATTTTCATTGTATTTCTTATAATTTTGAATTAGAAATCCATGGATCGCTTCTACATAATAAATAAATGCAAAGAATATTGTATCAGCTAGTTGGTTTTTTATTCTTTCAAGTATTTCAAAATATTCAACGTAGCATCCACAATATAATTTGGCTAGTAATTCCCAAAGACCTAATCCTGAGTATTCCAGCTTCTCGTACAATTCAGTTATTGTATCTAATTTTCCTCTATGATACAAAACTCTTCCAACTAAGAATGAGAAGGAAACTGAAAGAGTTTCTAATTCATCAATAAGCTCGAATAGGATTGATTCAAGTTCTTCCAAATTTGCATTAGAATTAAGATTTTTGGATAGGATACCCTCTTTTTCCTCTTCTGAGAATAATACAAATACAGATTGAACTTCCGGAGGGAGGGATTTTTCCATGAACTATAATATCTGTATGTGTTAAAAAATTTGACGAAAGTCTCTTACTAAAAATACAAAAAACATATTATCAATAATAATTCATTAAAATTAACATCAATAATTAGAACAGGTAGATTGTGTATTATTATGACATCCTTCCAAGAACAAGAGGAAATTAAGTTTTACATCTCTTCTTTTACACATGAAGGTTTGAATGAACAATCGTCTAAATCACTTCTAATAAAACTATATGTTCTAAGTAAGCACAACTATCTAAATTTAGTTCCTTTAGGTAACAACAGAACAAATCTTCTACAAATCATAAAAAATCAAGATAAATTTATAGTTCCTTTAATAAAAAAGTTAGAGATTTTCAAAATATCTGATTTTCCAATTCCTATAACTTTAGTACGCGATCTAAGAGATATATCTAGTTACATTTCTACTAGTCTATTTTTTTCTTACATAAAAGATTCAAAATTATCTAAGTTAGAGGGACAATTTTTCACTCCTGCTAATTTGATTAATCAAATATGTTCTGGTTTGGGTATACTTAAAGAAACAAAGAAACAAGAATATGTCAGTGTCTTGGATTGCTCTGCAGGGCTTGGAGATTTTCTTTCTGTTCTTATTCCAAATAACAAGATTCATAATTATGCAGTTGAATTAGATGAATTAACGTTTGAATTCATGTTTTTTAATATCCTTCTTGACAAAACTATTTCGCAAACAAAAAGAGCTAAAACAATTCTTACTCTAAAACAAGGAGATGCGTTGAAAGGATATCAAACTGTGAGTTTGGGTTCATTTACTAAAACAAAAAAAGGGAAAGATCTACTTCTTGAATACAAAAAGATTAGAGAAATTTCACTAAACTGTAATGAAATAACATTTAATGATGTAGAAAAAGTTGTAGACTTACGACACCAAATATCCATTTTTCAGCCTGATTTTCATGAATTCAACTGGTACATAGATTTTCCAGAAATTTTCTTTGATAGTAAAATGCAACTAAAAACTGAAAACGTGTTTGATTTTGTTTTAGGTAATCCTCCATGGATTAAATTCGGTTCTTTTAATATATCAGAATATAAGAATGTTTTTTCTCATTCCTTATTTATTAACCAACTTCGAGGTAAATTTAACTTCTCTTTACCTTTCATAATTCTTGGTTACAATCTAACTAAAAATAAAGGTGCCTTAGTTGTTCCAAGAGGTATAGTTACAGAAACTTATGCAAGTAAATGGAGAGAAAAAATAGTAAAAGATAAATCTCTTTCAAATCTAATACTTTCCGCTTCTACAGGATTTAAGGATGTAATAAATGAATATAGTCTCATTTTCTGGGATAAAGAACAGAAGAAGGATTTCTTCCAGATCTATGATGAGAAAAATAATAGAATGATGGAAGTAGATTTCAAAAGCATAAAATCTCCATTGTTCAGAATTCCCCTCATACCAATGAGCATTTATCAAAGTTTAGATAAAATCTTCGAAAATTCTCAACCTTTAAAAAATTTCTGTGAAATAAGAAGAGGATTAACTTTAACTAAAAAGTATCAGATTTTTTATCGTAATAAAGATTTGAAAAGTTTTGATAGAAGTAAGGTTAAGAAACTTATTCGTCATAATAATTCTTCTAGCACTAGAAAAGAAGGAGTTGCTGACTTCCAAGTTTTTTATGTTGGAGAACAATTTGTGTATGATAAGAAATTACTAGGTGCTCCAGGTACTGCTAATATTTTTGAAAGAAATAAAATTATTAGAAGAAATAGAGGAAAAAAGTGGTTAATAGGTTTGGATTTAACAGATGGTTATTATGTTAATGATATATTCGATATAATTTATACTTCAGATTTGAGTAAACTTCTGACAATATTTGGTTACCTTTCTTCATCTTTGGTACAATTCTTAATGGAGACTTATATTCAAAGAGATATAACTTCGAATCAACTAAGAGAATTACCCTATCCAGATCTGGAGAAGAAAGATAAGAAAGAAGTAGAAACAGCTGTAAATCAATGGATAAATTCAAGAAAAAACAAGAAAAATATACAGAAATTACGAAGCAAGATGGATGAAT
>JBHLQZ010000246.1:0-3208 GCA_048883065.1 Candidatus Thorarchaeota archaeon
CTCCTCACCGATAAGAGGTTGACTTACAAATTCTAAATCCTTAGGATTTACTTTTCCTTCAGTTATTAGTTTGTGACCTATTGATTCTAAAGTTGATATTATCTCTTTGTTCTTCTCTGTTTCTTGTTTTAAGAGTGAAGCATGAGGACGACGAATAGTTCCCACATATTCACTTGAAGTATTCTCTGATAATTCCTCTATAATTTTAGTTACAAGATCCAAATTTTCTATTTCCCACCAACCACCTATAACTAAGCCAAGAATTTTGGATGTTTTAACATCATCGTGGAATTTTACTCTGGTTCGTCCATTTCGAAATTCTAATAGTGGTTCAACAAGTGGGCATAATCGGTTCATGAAATTCTGCAATAATCCTGGAAGTTGAATGTATACTGGTGTTGCTATTACTAAGATATCAGTTTCTTTGAGTTTTGGATACAATTCTTGCATATCATCTTGGATGAAACATTCTCCAATTGTTTCCCCCCAACATTTAAAGCATCCAACACAAGGTTTTATTTTTTGCTTTTTAGTATATATTATTTCTACTTCTGCTCCTGCTTTTCTCATTCCTTCTATTATTGGATTGAGTGTGTAAGTTGTATTTCCTTTTTCCATTCTTGGGCTACCGTTTATAACCATAACTTTAGTCATGCTTTTCACATCAGTTTTATCAAAATACCAAGAAAATTATTTAAACATTCTTCAAAATTAACTAAAGACTTTTTAAAAACATAATCTTATACCTATTTTGATGAGTGATTTTGGAGATATAGGATTAAAGATAGAGGATTTTGAAAAGATAACCCAAGGTCTCCGTGCAATGTGTTTAAACTCTCCTGTAGCAATAGCTACAGCTAATAGGGATGGGATATTCATAGATTGTAATAAAGCAATGCTGGATCTTTATGGTTTGAATGACTTAGCAGAATTTCAACAACTGAATCTATTCAACGATCCAACACTTGTTGAGGAAAATAAAAACCTTTTAAGAAAAAATAAAGTAGTAAATTATTCTGCAACTTTTGATTTTGATTTCTTAAGAAGAGAAGGGGTGTTGAGAACAGCAAGAAAAGGAATTGCTCATTACGATGTTTTCATTTCTCCTTTTGACTTAGCTTATTTAGGTCAAAAAGGATACTTTTTAGTAGTCATTGATGTTACTGATAGGAAAGATTTCGAAGAAAAACTAAAAGAAAGTGAAGAAAAGTATCGTAAATTAGTTGATACCTCTCCCGACGCCATTACTGTAACTAATCTTGAAGGAAACATAGTAACTTTGTCAAAACAAACACTAGCTCTTCATGGCTATGATAAAGAAGAAGAATTGATTGGTCAATCAGCAATGAAATTAATTGCTAAAGAATCTCATGAAAAAGCTATTGTTAACATGGAAAGAACCTTAAAAGAAGGCAGCATTAGTGATGAAGAATATATTTTTGTAAGAAAAGATGGTACAAAATTCCCTGCAGAGCTTAATGCATCTTTAATCTACGATTTAGAAAGTAAGCCTGAGTATTATATCGCTGTAACGAGAGATATTACAGCAAGAAAAAAAGCTGAACAAAAGCTGAAAGAAAGTGTTGATAAATTCCAAATGTTATTCAATAACACTAATGATACTATTTTTTTGTTTGAAATTGATAAGAAGGGAAACATAGGTAAGTTCGTTGAAGTTAATGATGTCATGCATAAATGGACAGGTTATACTAAAGACGAATTATTAGAAATGCTTCCTATTGATTTACTTCCTCAGGATATGCTAGAAGAAGCGGGAAAAACTATAGAAACAATTATAGAAAAAGGTTTCTTAACATCAGAAATAGAAATTTTAACTAAAGACGGAACAAGAATGCCCGTGGAATTAAGTTCTAGCCTTATCATTCTAGATGACAAGAAATACATTCTATCCTCAGGTAGGGAAATAATGGATAGAGTAGAAGCAAGATTAGCGAAAGAAAAAGAAGTGCAAGAAAAAACATTATTGCTAGATATCATTACTCATGATTTGAGAAATTATCTTGTTCCTCTCTGGTTATGTATTTCTGAAACTGAAAAAAAAGATGAAATTAAACGAGAAGATTTAAGGAAAACAGCTCTTCTCGCTAAAGCTGCTTTAGCAAAAACTGATAGTTTGATAGATAATATATCGGTCTTGATGAAGAGAGATATAGATTTCACTTATGAGTTAAAAGCAATAAGTATAATTGAAAACATAAATAAAAGTATAGACAATCTGAAAGAAGTTTTTCCTGCAAAAAATATTGTTGTTAATACGGAAGATGTTAATCCAACTCACAAGGTTAAAGCTGATGCTTTATTTGAACTAATGCTTCTTAACATTTTAACAAATGCAACAAAGAATGATCCTAAAGATGCGGTGATAATCGATATTTCAACAAAAGATATAGTAGATAAAAAAATACTTCTAACAGTTGCAGATCATGGAGAGGGAATCCCTCTTGAGGAGAGAGATGGCATTTTTGAAAGATATGGAGAATTCAGAAAGAAAGGTAAAGGATCCGGTTTAGGTCTGTTCATAATTAAAACTTTAGTCGAGAGATATAATGGAAAAGTGTGGATAGAAAGCACAGTTCCAGGATATTATAAGAAAGGAACTAGTTTCAAAATAGAACTCCAAAAAGCTTAATTTTCCATTAAAAGAAAGAGATATATCTCTATAATTTCTAGAGTTTTGTTGAATGACTAAAATTGGTTATGAAAAATCTGCTAAATTTTATGATTTTTTTGATAAAAAAGATAATATTGATTTCTTTTGTTCATATGCATTAAGAGAGGGTGAAGCTTTAGATATTGGTGCAGGAACAGGTAGAATATCAATTCCTATACTGGAGAAAGGTATCAAAGTTTGGTGTGTTGAACCTTCACAAAAAATGTTAAAACAATTCTTAATGAAATTAGATGCTAAACCTGAGTTAGGAGTAAATCTAGAGTTAATAAAAGCTGGTGCTAGTTCTTTCAAAATAGAAAGAAAATTCAAGTTTGTATTTATGTCAGGAGTTTTCGACCATTTCCTTACAAAAGAAGAAAGAAAGAAAGTTTTGGTTAATATTTATAATCATATGGCAAATGAAGGATTACTTGTCTTTGATATGTTTCTTGGTTTAATGAAAGATAGTTCTATTAAACCTGCTGGAATATATGTAGATAATGAAAAGGAATATAGAAGACATGTAGGTACCAAAAT
>JBHLQZ010000247.1:0-3195 GCA_048883065.1 Candidatus Thorarchaeota archaeon
GGAACAGGAAAGTCAACTTTAGCTCGAAAATTAGCTAGAAGATATAGACTAGAGCATATTAGTACTGACTCTGTTCGCAAAAGGATCTTCCGTGATGTAAGGCGTAACACATTTGGAAGAGGATCTTACTCTGAAAGACAGAGAATGATAGTCTATGATACGATTTACTATGTCATATATACTTTACTTAAACACAACATTGGTGTGGTTTTAGATGGTACATTCTACAGGGAGAGACTAAGAAATAAAGTAAAAAGAATAGCAGAACGATTTGATGCTAAATTTCTTCTTGTTATGGTAACTTGCCCAGAAAGCTTAATAAGAAAGAGGTTTGAAGAAAGAGATGCTAGAAAAAGACGAACATTAAGTGATGCAGATACAAAGATATTCGAGAGATTTAAACAGCTGTTTGAACCGACTAAACTCTCACATCTTGAAGTGGATATGACTTCTGATTATCAAAAAATATTAGAAATGATTAGTGATGCTCTCTCAGAAAAAAATATTGAATAAATTATTAGAACCTTCAAGTTATCCTCATGAAACTGAAAAGGAAATTGAACTAATTGAAACGAATATTAGTTGGATTTTATTAACAGGTCCTTATGCATACAAAATGAAGAAGAAAATAAAATTTGGAGAAGTTTTAGATTTTTCTACACTCAAAAAAAGATTAGAAGCTTGTAAAAATGAAATTACACTGAACAGAAGATTAGCTCCTGATATCTATTTAAGTGTTGAAGGAATAAATGAAAAAGGATTTCTAAGTGATAAAGGAGAATCAATAGAATACTTAGTTAAAATGAAGCAGCTACCTCAAGAATCGCTGTTATCGTATAAGGTTAAAAATGAAAAAAATTTGAGAGATATAACTATCAAGAATATTGCAAAGAGAATAGCAGAATTTCATCAACAAAATATAATCTATCCAAAATTTTCTCATTATGAAAGCATTGTTGAAAAATGGGATGAAAATTTTAGAACTACTAAAACATATTCAAACTTTCCTTATGATGTCAAATTAGAAAAAAGAGTTAATGATTATCTAAAACGAAATAAAGCTTTTTGGGAAAGAAGAAAGGATTTAGGCAAAATTGTTGATGGTCATGGTGATCTCATCTTATCTAATATCTTTGAACACAATGATAATATTGTTATTTTTGATTGTATCGAATTCAATGAAATGTTAAGAATCCAAGACGTGTTAGAAGAACTAGCATTTCTTTCTATGGATTTAGATTTCAATGGATTAACTAAACAATCCGAATTATTCCTTCTCACATATTTAGAAGAAACGAATGATAAGATGCTCCCCTCATCACCTTTTATTCAATTCTATAAATCTTATAGAGCTTATGTCAGAGCAAAGGTATATTGCTCATTATCTCTGCAAGATATCAGTTTAGATGAAAAGGATCAACTTCTATCTTTAACTGAGAAATACAGAGAGCTTGCATCTACATATATCTTCTAAGGTTTCAATTTTCCAAAGTCATATAAAGCTGAAGAAAATAGAAATAATATGAAAATTGGATGTCACGTTTCCATTGCTAAATCAATTGATCTATCTTTTACAAGAGCAGATGAAATTGGTTGCACAACTTTTCAAATATTTACTAAAAATCCAAGAGGATGGTTTGCAAAACCACTGGAAAATGAAGCGATTGAAAAATTTAAACATCAAATGGTTCAAAGTGGTATATCCCCTATTTTCGCTCACATTTCATATTTGCCAAATTTAGCATCTTTAGATGAAATTGTATATAAAAAATCAATAGAATCATTACTACTTGAATTAGAACGTTGCATGATTTTAACAATCCCATATTTTATCATTCATGGGGGTTCATATAAGGGGGGATCCTTTGAACAAGGATTCGATAATTATGTAAACTCTATTCTAAAAGGATTAGAAGTTGTAAAGAACAAAGTTACAATTTTAGTTGAAAACTCAGCAGGAGGAAAAAATTCTTTGACAGGAGACATCAATAATATTGCCAAGATACTAGAAGAAATAGGAGATGAGAAATCTGTTAAATTCTGTTTCGATACTTGTCATGGTTTTGGGGCAGGATATGATTTAAGGAATAAAAGAGCAATAGATAATACTCTGTCAAATATAGAATCCAGCATTGGAATAGATAATTTAATTCTAATTCATGCGAATGATTCTAAAGGTGATTTTATGTCTAATCGTGATATTCATGAACATATAGGCTTAGGGAAAATAGGAGAAGAAGGATTCATAGAATTAGTTAATCACCTTTTGTTAAAAAATAAATTTTGGATTCTAGAAACACCAGTTAATGAAATAAGAGGAGATAGAGAAAATATCAAGTTCATGCTTTCTTTAGTGAGAAATAAAAAGGAATGATTCCCTATCAAGTTACTAAACTAATGGTGGGAATACAAAATTAAATATTAATAAAAAGAATAAAGCTAAAATCACAGTATATAAACCTGCTTTAAATGAAGGAGCGATTTTAGGAACTCTTTTTTCTCCTGGTCTTATATCTGTATCAATATTTCTTCCAGTTACTTCATCAATAACTTGACCTGTAGCCATTTCACTAACAATTTTCTTCTTTCTTTCTTCTTGAATTTTACTCTTGGCTTCCTCAAAAGATTGTGATTTTCTTGTTATTTTACCTTTTATCCAAATCCAAATAACACTCATAAAATCAAAAGATATAGCTAAACCATATAGAAATGCACATCCGCCATAAATAATTAGAAAAATAATTGTTGTGCTTAATGAAGAACTATTAAATCCTAATCCAAAGATAACTCCAGTTAACATTGCAGAAAACCAGATGATTGAAGCTAATAACCATGAAGCTAACGGCATTTGCATCATTTTGTCATATAATATCCCTGCTCTTGAAACTTCAAATGCATACCCGCAATATTGACATTTATAAGTAACACCATCATCTAAAAGTGAGATATTTTCAAGTTTACAGAATCTACAATCCATTCCTTACACCTTAAACTCAACTTAATTTTATACAAGGTCTTTATATTTCTTGTGGAACTGACTTCTTTTTTCTAATATTTATGTTTTATTAAGATTTTTCTTTTTGATAATAATCACTGATGAAATTGGATAACTTTTGATCTCTTACTTCCCATTTTGAATGTTTTAGCACTTCCAGGATTAAATAAGAGAGTCTTCTGGCTTCAGGAAGAGAATTT
>JBHLQZ010000248.1:0-3172 GCA_048883065.1 Candidatus Thorarchaeota archaeon
TAACTTACAAAATAACTGGGTTCTGGAAGGAAATTAAAGTTAGAGATTTTTATTACAAAAACTCTCAGGGTAAATATCTACTTTTAAAATGGTTAGCATCACATTCAGATCAAATTAAGGAAGTTCATCTTCCAATTCGTCCTGATGAATTTCCAGAAACTTGGGTGTATGATACTTTCTGGGGATCAAAAGGGAAGATAAAAAGTAGGGATTGGGTTCCTTGTCCAATGGGAAGAGTTTCAATAGTAGAAGGTTTGAATGGACTCAATGTTGGATTAGGAAAGATTTCAATTAAAATTAAAGATGAATACTGTTCATGGAATAATGCTAGTTTCTTATTCGAGAGTAAGAATGGAATTCTCCATGTTGAAAAAACAAATGATTATGATTGCGAATTAACAATTCAAGGTTTTTCCTCGATTATCTATGGTTGTTATAATTTGGATGATTTCCTATTTAGAGAATGGGGCACTCTTTCACAAGATGCAAAAACTAAAATTAATCAATTATTCCCCCCAGCATATCCACATTTACATGCAGATTTTTGAAGAAATTATTCTTTCTTTTTTTATTATTTCAAAAATAATCTTGTACTTGAGGTGCAGAATCAGGATAAAAATCTTTGAAATTTTTTGTGATATCTATTGCTATTTGACCTGTTTTACCATGAACAGAAAAAGGCATTCTACTTACTCTTCTAGTATCCATAGTAACTTTACGATCTATTCTTGGATATCTGTATAAGAGAATTTGATTTGAGAGATATTTTCTTAATTTTGTGTTTTCTGGTATAAGAATGTTATATTGATTATGATCAAAATTCTCTATTTCTTTAATTCTTCTTAAAATTTTCTTTGCCTTGTTTTCAGTTAAGCCTAATTCATTGAGTTTATCCAATTCTTCCGCTAATTCCTTACGTGAAAAATTTTCTAAATCCTCACTATGACAGTATGGACATTTAATTTGGTGTTCCTTTAAACTAGATTCTATTTTATCAAAACTCATTCCTTTGACTTCTTTTCCAATAGCTTCACTTATTAACTCATAAGCTTTCATCTTTGAATTACAATTTTTACATTGAAGTAGAGGATTAATTGGATTCAGCAAAGAAGGAAGAAACGATCTTTCTAAATATGATTTAGCAACCAAAGCATATATTCTATTTCGTAATGGTTTTGCTTCATTTGGAATCTCTTCAATTGATTGTGTTCTCTTCTTATCATGAACAAAAGTAAGATAATCTAATATTGCTAGTCTTTGAGGTTGATCAAAATCTCTTGTTATTTCATCCAATACCCAAGCGTGTACTCCTCTTCTGCCTGAATAAAACCAGATGACTTGTTTAAAACCAAAATCCTCTTTCATTGTTTGATCAATAAAAATTGCTGCATCTTGAACAAGAGACCAACAATCTTTACAAAAAATATCGCCTTTACATCCACAGGTTCTTACACCAACATAACTTCCATCTTCATCATATGCATCATATTCATCAATATCAATATCAAAAATAAATTCTCTATACTTCCACTTTATTTTTTGAATAGGAAAATCCTTTGAAGGAGGAGTTTCATAAACAGCTCCAACATAGGCATGTTTTACTGAATTTTTTATCATGAAATCGAGCATTTCTTTCGGTTTATGAAAAGAAATATTTCGTACAAATCTATCTTCCCCCACAACAAAACCAAATTCACGATTATGAAAATCAGTTTTATCAATAAGAGAGGTAAATCGATTCAAAGGGAAATGATTTTCATAGTACTTTGATATAACCTCAGGCTTTAGTTTCTTTATCATCTATAATTTCCTCCTCTAATGAATCTTTATCAGTTTTTTTTCCAAAAAACTTCTTGTATGCTTGTCGTGAATAATTTAGCATATGGTTAATTTTTCTACCTCTAACATTCCATCCTGTATATAAGGTAAAAAATCTTGCACAAGCTGATTGAAAACGTTGATTTATTATAAGTCTTGAAATGTCATCAATTGCCTTATCAACTTCACTTTCACTTTTATCCTTGAAACGTATTTTTATATCTTCTATGATATCTTCTAGCTTCTTATGAGCCCAGTAACAATAATATGCATTAATACAAGTTTTGCAGCTTGGTGGCGAATAATCAATCCCTCCTCCTTCTATTCCATATATGTGTCTGATTTGGTAACCAATTCTTTGAACAAATTCTTCATATGTCATCCCTACATTATCGACGGAGTTCTCGTACCAAAATTTGTATTGGTCATTAATTTTCATACCAGCTCTTTTCAGAAATGTACCAACTTGCCAGTTTTCTGCATGAGACAAATGACCTTCTGATTGTAAAACTCTAACCAGTTCAAGAATACATGGTGGATAGCTTTCTGGCTTTGTGAATATAGCTTCACCTTCTTCTATTCCTAATCTTGAAAAATCACCTGCCACTCGAGCAGATCTTGCAATCTCTGTGATCTTATCTTTTATTGGTCTAATGGTCTCCTCTAGATCTTCAATCCGTTCTATAATCTCTTTGGATTTTTCTACAATAGAAATAAATTGCTTTTCAAACTCTCTCTTTACTACTAGTCTTATATCTGCTAATCTAACTATTGCCCATCCCTTATAAAGAAGGGCTTTTTTAGCAGCTATAATTGGTGAAATTTTGTAGAATCTAATTGCTACTCTTTTATCGAGATCTTTTACAGTTGTACCAAATTTACTCCTTTCATATCGACTTGGTTTAGTAGGTGTATCTGCTAAATTGAATCTCTCATAAAAATCAAAATTGAAATCTTGATTCAGAGAATTTATAGTCTTGACATTTTTTTTTCCATAGAGATCCTTTAATACATTTATTTTTTCATCAAAATCTGAACTACTTACAAATCGAAATTCAAAAAGATCCCCTTCAACTTCTTTAAGCCAAGATGCTAAACGCAGATCTTTAGCAACAGCCAAACGTAAGAGAAAATGTCCTCCAAGTTCCTCAACTTTTGTTTTAAACCATTCATCTTCTGTAATCCATGCAGGTCTGTTTATTATCCAAAGATCTTGGGATAAAAATCTTTCAAGTCGTTTCTTATCATAATCGCCATGCCATAATTGTCTCCCATATTTCTTGCAATACCTATCTGTTCTTTATCAGCATCTGCCAAAATAGCAGAACCTTCTGCTACAGCACCAATAAAAACA
>JBHLQZ010000249.1:0-3164 GCA_048883065.1 Candidatus Thorarchaeota archaeon
CTGAATATTATTATTGTCTTTGCACTGAAAAGATTATCAAAAGAAGATCAAGAAAAACTTCTATTGAGATGTAAGAGAATTTTAGCTAGAGATGGACAAATGATAGTTGTTGATGAATATTATCCAAAATCACCTCTTCTAATGCCTATAACATTAACTAAAGAAGGTTTAAAGACAGTAAAAAATAAAATCTTCAGAAAGAATGTTACAAGACCTTTAACTCAAATGGAGAAGATGGCTGACAAGTTAGAACTTAAATTCTTTGATGTTAAAGAAGATGCTGGTGGGAGAATACGAACATATGTCTTCACAAAACGATGGGGAGCTTTAATTACTTAGTGTTTTCACTTTTTCCCCATTTTATTTTATCTTCAGTGAGAGAACCAACAGGGTATTTTAACCAATTTTTTTCTATTTTTTCAGGAATAGTTTCTTCAAGATTAATACCTAATTCATATGCTAAAAGGAATAAATAAATCGCAACATCAGATATCTCTTCTTCTGTTTGTCTCTTTATTCTTTCAATTTGATTTTTTATTTCAATGTCTGATTGCCATTGAATTAGTTCAAAGAGCTCCCCTATTTCAACTATTAAAGACAATGCAAGATTTTTAGGAGTGTGATATTTTTTCCATTCTCTTGCATCTCTAAATTCTATGATTTTTTTCGTTATTTCATTAATTGATGGCACAAAAATAGAATTGTGGCAAAATAATTAACTCTTTCTCTCAGAAGTTATATTATTTTAATCATCCAATTGAATCTATCATGCTTCTTTCCAAATTGTATTCCAGTGAGTTCATCATAAAGATGCTGAGTTATTTTTCCAATTTGCCCATCATTAATTTTGTATTCTTTATCTTTGTAAAATATCTCACTAACTGGAGTTATGGAAGCTGCAGTTCCAACAAAGAATGATTCAGAACATTCTCCAGTTTCAATTTTATTAACAACTTGGTTAATATCTAAAGGTTCTTCATGAATTTTGTATTCTAAATTTGTTGCGAGATCCAAAACAGATTTTCTAGTTATACCTCTCAAAATAGTTCCATCTAATGGTGGAGTATATATCTCATTGTTGATTACAAACATAATATTCATAGCACTTGCTTCTTCAACATACCTTTTCTCAATAGCATCTAACCATATAACTTGAGGGTATCCTTTTGATTGAGCAATTCTAGCTTCATAAAGAGTTGCAGCATAATTACCACCTGTTTTTGCTTCACCTGTTCCACCTGGTGTAGCTCTTACATTTGTAGTAGCAACATAAGCTTTTGTAGGTTTGAAACCTTCCTTGAAATAAGGTCCAACAGGAGCTAATATTATATAAAAGTAATACTCTAAACTGGGGTGTACTCCTAATGCTACTTCAGATGCAATCATTGTTGGGCGAATGTAGAGAGTTGTTCCTGGTGCTCTTGGTACCCACTCATTATCAACCCGAATCAATTCTTTTATAGCTGTCACAAACAAATCTTTGTTAATTTTCACCATACTCATTCTTTCAGCTGAGAGATTGAAGCGCTCAGCATTTTCATAAGGTCTGAAAAGATGGATTGAATTATCAGGATGTCGAAAAGCTTTCATACCTTCAAAAATCTCTTGACCATAATGAAAAACAGCTGTTGCCGGATCCATCTCAAATGATTGGTATGGAATAATTTTTGGATCACTCCATTTTTCATCTTTATATTCCATAAAAAACATATGATCGGTAAACGTTTTTCCAAAAACTAGTTCCTCATCACGAGGTTTTGTTTTCTTTTTCTCCTCTGGACACAACTTTATTTGTATATCTGTAAATATACTCATATTACAATAGATGATTTTCATCCACTTAAAAGGTTTATTAAGCAATCATTGGAATGAATTAAACTAATGACTATAAGCGAGTAAATCTTTGTAATGTTGTCGTATATCTTTTCTAGAAGGTAACAATCGAAGAGTTCTTGCAACAAAATACCTCCCACCATGAAGATAGATTACATCAGGTTTCAAAATTGGAGCCCATTGACGTGCAAAATGGAATGGAACCGTTGCTTTAACAGTTTCTTTGAAGTCACTTGTTTTAATAGTAATGTTCTTCTTTTTTAGCTCACTTAAGTATAATTTTATCAATCCATCAAGAGTGACAGGAAGACTTCTTAAATTTATTTTAATACCTTCTACATTAAAATGGAGAAGATCATAAAAATGTAATATCTCCAAACTTGGAGGACCAAAGAAACATTCTTTCCAATCTAATAGGCATGAACATTTTGCAGATTGCATAAAATTATAGCACCAAGTTGCACCATGAAGTAGTGTTGTTCCAACTGATAGTATATCATTCAGAAATTTTTCTTGTTTGATTTTTTTCTTTATTTGCTCAAATTCTGTTTTAGTGACAGGAGTTTTTCCTTTGTATTGAGTAGCAATTTTAATTGCTTTGTTTAAATCCTTGATTAGTTTATCTTTTGTTTTATCCCATTCCTTTGTAAATAGTTTTGGAAACTGCTCAAATTCCTTTTCTTCTTCTCTATTAAAGAATTGAGCATGAAATCGTGCTAGTTCTTTTAATGCTCTTTCAATGTTGTTTTTTTCCCATTTTTTAGGATGAATACCACGATATATTTTCTCTATGAGAATCCAAGGAATATCGCTTGAAGTAGATACAGCAATTGGAGAAGGAGCAGGAACTTTATAGTTCTTAGCAATTTTGGAATAAAAAAGCCATTCAATCTTATTGGTATTTTGCTTGAGAATACCGATCTTATCTTTTCCCCAAGTTACTTCAGAAACTCTAGCAGTCGATGTTCCATCTAAATCTTTTTTGAATCTAATATCCTCTGGTTTGCATTTAAGCTTCTTAGCAACTTCTTCTATTATTGGAGAAAATGACAACTAATCACCGAATTAAGATAAATCAACTTATCACTTTTTAACTATTTCTGCGAAATGAAATGAAAAAAATATATTCAAGTAGTTAAACTTCATCTTCGTCGAATTTGATTGAGTATTTCCAAATTTTATCAAGTACATTTTCTTCTTCAATCATTCACTATCACTTATCTTGGGTGCATGCATGCAGGTAAAATAATCTATTTTCAATTTTAAAATTTTATTGTTGCACGGAAGAGAGCATTTTTTAGCCCTACACTTTATTTCCTTTCTCAATACTT
>JBHLQZ010000250.1:0-3160 GCA_048883065.1 Candidatus Thorarchaeota archaeon
AAATATCAAGAAGGAAAAGATGGAGAAATTGTTAATAGTTTTAGAGAAGTATCCAAAGAAGCTATTTCGGGTCACGTAATTACATTGAATCTTTTTAATATCTTCCATGATGATTTCGATTGGGAATCTGATGTGGCATGGTCAGGAGAAGTGACTCACATATTGCAAGAATTAGAACAGAAATCTGTTCTAAGACATGATGGACATGCAAGATTGTTAGCAAATGATAAAATAGCAACAAAATTTGGATATAAGAAAAAATACAATGTGAAATATAAAATTCCGGATTTAATAATTGTTAACTCTGAAGGTATAACTTTGTATCCTTGTAGAGATATTGCCTATCATTTACATAAATTAGATAAGTTTGATGGAACTTTTTGCTACAACGTAATTAGTAAACAACAACAGCTTGCACAACTAACAGTAAGATTAGCTTTATATGCTCTAGGTCATCAAGACATTGCTGATAAAATATCGCATTTTGATTACGAATATGTGTCTTTAGTTGGTAGAAAAATGGCGGGGAGAGAATTCGAATATATAACTCCTGATGAGCTCTATGAAGCAGTAAAAACTGAAATTGATTTACTACTAAAGGAAAGAAATTATACAGAAGATGAAAGTCAAGAAATTTCTAGAAAAGTATCTTCTAGTAGCGTTAAGTATTATATCCTTAAAATGGATCCACAAAAAGCAGTTGAATTTGATGTAAAAAGAGCAGTAAGTCTTAATGAAAATACTGGACCATTTCTTCAATATTCATATGCAAGAGCACTTAATATCTTAAAAAAAGCAAAGGAAGAAGAAATAGATTTTCAAACTATACTTGATTCCGCTCAAGATTTAAAATTTAAAATCGAAAAAAAAGAAGAATGGGATTTATTACTACTAATTGAAGAGCTTCCATCTATAATAGTAAAAGCTGTTGATTCACTTCGCCCTGATTCTATTGCTAATTTTTCTTATTCTTTAGCTTCTGCTTTTCATAAATTCTATGATGTTTGTCCAGTCCTTAAAGCTGAAACTGCAGAATTAATGGAAACAAGAATGATTTTAGTATATTCAACAATTAAGTGTCTAGAAAGTTTATTCGAGATAATGGGTATAGACACATTAGAACGAATGTAGAGGAAAAAAGATGAATAATGATTCAATGATTTATGGAGGTTTCGATTTAGCTTTCATTGATATTGATGTTAAACCTTTAAATCCAAATTCTCATGAATTAATAGAAACTTTTCCACCATTTGGATCACACCATACTAATACTCAGGTTTATTTTTTTCCAGGAGGTAATGGATTTAATCTTTGTAGAACTCTAGCCACACTCGGGAGAGATGTTACTTTTGTAGGACCTTCTTCATCTTTCTATGAAAAACTTGTTGAGCAAAATAATATTGATGTAAATATTCTTCCTATAGAAGGAGTTGATGTTAATTATACAATTATTGTTAATTCATTAAGAGGTGAAATACAATTTAACTCCATTAATAATAATTTAGCAACAGAACATCTTAATGATAAATTGATTGAAATCTATAGAAGAAGCCCATTAAAATCCATTAGTAATATTGCTTTGAATTCAACTTCAATGGATTGGATTAGTTCACTATTATTAAGTTTGTTTGATAGGAAAATGTGTTTGGAGGAACTAAAGAACTTATCATTTGAAGAAAAATTAAACAGATTTTCCCCTACATCTGTGGATGGAATTTTATTCATTGATCCTTCAGATATTTCATCTTTTAAATACATAAATGAATTTGCACAAATATTGAAAAAAGTAAGGCTACTAGAAGGAGAGAAATATCTTTCAGTAAATGAACATGAATTAGAAACCTTACTTACAGTTTTTAATAAATCTCCTCAAGAGTTAGCAAAAAAATTAGAGCTTCCAATAATCTTACATACGTCAGACATTGTGAAACTTTTTGGAAAAAAATATCTTGAACTTCAAACAAAAGAACTTGGAAAAAAAACAACTTTTGTGGGAGCTGGTGATTGTTTCAATGGATCCTTTTTGCATTCAATTTTAGATTCTTATTCTATTTATGATTCTCTTAAATGTGCAATAGAGTCTGCATCTTATTTAATTGAAACAGGTCTTTACCCCACTGGAAATGTCATAAAGAATATATAACACATAGATTAATCCATTAGTATTAACACCAGACTAATATAATAAAAAAACAATGGAAGAATGTAAACTAATGTCCTTACATGTCGAAGATTCGAAAGAATACAAGTCTATTGAACGTAGGATTGAGATACTCAATCTCCTTAAGGAATATTATGGAACTGGAGGTAATTTTTATGATTTTGATACTGGAGAAATTCCTCTTCGAGAATTAATTGCATTTATGACAGATGAAGGATATCCACGAAGTTTACCAGAAGCAGAAGTTGTAATTCAAAGGATTCATGATGAAATTCTTGATCTTGAAAATAAAAAGAGAGAGATGAGATTATCAGAAATAAAATCAAGACATCTCAATTCCTTACTAATAATTACTTCTTGGACCAAGTTAATTGGTACTCCAACTAAAGGTGTCTATCTAGATAAACCTGTTACTGACTTAAGAAGAGATACAATAGTCATGCTGACAGATGAAACTCAAACTTTTAAGGAAATTACTGATGAAAGAATAGCTGTGATTTTCGGACCTGGAATTTACTATTCAGAATTTGCAGTAGACAAAGGAAATTATTTGGAAGATTATTTAGAAATCAATGGCATTTGTTTACCTCTAGATTTACTTGGGAAAATATATACAGCTGAAAAGATTTACCATTCCGATAAAATTGAAGCTACTATTACAGAAGTTTCTACTATTCTACCATTTCATATCATAGAGCAAGCAGAAACAGTACAAACATATGTAAAAGGAATTATCAGTAGAAATGTTATTCATCCAAATAAGATTGCTTTAGATAAATTCAATCAACACATATCAGATCCTACCTCATATCAAGTGAGTTCTGGATTCAAAATTATGTCAGCTCATCCATTGTGGTATAATAAATTATTAGTAGAATCAGATCATTTCTTCAGAACAGGTAGCGGAAAAATTGCTTATAGTACTGCAGGTATTGGCTCTCTTTCTGGCATGGTTCACAAATTGAAACCTTTATTCTTCACAACTCCAGCTGATGAAAG
>JBHLQZ010000251.1:0-3146 GCA_048883065.1 Candidatus Thorarchaeota archaeon
AGCTCTAGCAATCATTCTCGTATCTGTGTCAATCTTATCTCCAGTAATAGCAATTTTCCTATGGAATTGGTTAGGAAAACTTGTGACACGAAAACTTATCTATCAAACACTGAAAATAAAAAACCAGGAAGAGCATGAAATTAAGGAGATTTTTAGAAAATTAAAAAAGGAGCAACACTTCAAGAGATTCAAATTCTTTAGAGTGTTTTCTGCCAGTTTATTCAATCTCAATATTGATCCAGATACAACTTATTATTTGGAAGAAGAAACACATGATCTTGATGTTAGCAAAATCAGTTTTTTCCTTCGAAAACGTTTGAGGGATATGATAACTTCATCTTTAGGCATAAGTTTTCTTATAGCATCTATAGTGAAATTCAGTATAAGAAACACTTATACAGGCTTTCTAGCAGGTTCTATTGTTATTTTGATGTCTCCTATACTCATATCTTGGATTACACCTGTTTTTTGGATTATAAGAGATTCTCGTATTAGATTTATAAAAACAGAGAACGATGTATATGATCTTTCAGACAGATTCAGAACTAGCATATTGAGCAGACTCTTTAGTGTTTCTGTGATCTTAGCAGGAGTTAGTTTTTTTATTGATATAGTTCAATTGGTAACAGGTAAGTTTGATCCTTCCTTGATAGCTAGTATATTCATGTATTTAGGAGCATTTGCTTTTATTTTGATTGTAATAATTCTCATATCTGGAATTTCATTTGCTGTAGGTATGATTTATCTTTCGACTTACCATGAGAAAAATGTAAATAAATTGAGAGATGAATTAAGTGAATTCATAAGATTTTCACAGACTAATGCAGTTATTTCTAAATATTATTTCATGTAATGAAAATATTTCTACCTCAAGGTAGAGGAAAGTTGTAATGAGTATCTTTTTCAGTATATTTTTGTCCATCAAAAATTAAGAACTCCGCATGAACATCATGTAAATCTCCATGCAATTGATACCAAGGAGAAGTACCTAATAGAGCCCATTTTTCTGCAATTTCAGGAAGTATAACATGCTGTTGACCTAGTTCATCACATTTTTTTATAGATTCTATTAATGATAAAGTCGCTGTTAAAATAACAGCAGTAGGAGTTTTTCTGATTGAGGAATGGTTCCACAAACGTGTCTTTCTTACAATTATATCAATGATTTCTTCTGAAAAAATAGTTTTATCTAGATTGGAATCATCTATTAGTTGCTCAATTAATTCCTTGTATTGAGTTTCATTAAATGGATATTCTTTTACAATATCATAAACATCAAAATCTTCGTCTACAAAATCGCTTATTTCCTTAGCTCCTGATATTATATAAAAGAGAGGATCGTAATCTTTATACTTGATTTTAAGGTTCTCATTCAGAAGTTTGATGTCAATGTCAACTTCATCTAGAAATAAAATAAATTGTGGAGAAGGAGTGTGTAATGCAACCCATTCACTAACTTTATCTGGTTCGTTCTCAGGATTATGATCCAAATCCATATATTTTCCATCTTCTCTTTTCCAGAACTCAGTTCTGTAAATAAAAGGAATCTGAAAATCTTTGCATTTTCTGATAAGCGAGTATATGATTTGTGTTTTACCCGAACCCCAATATCTTCCGTATAAATGAGCATTTTTCTCAGGCTTTATATAATTCTTAAACATTACAAAATTATCTTCCAGAAGATTTACTATTGAGTGTTCAATTACAAAATCATGCCTAGTCAGACAACACTTAGGTTCCACTAAAGGTTTGTATTGAGGATATTTCTTAGCAATCTCTAAAGCTTCTTCTCTTGTTAGATTTGGACTGATTTTCATAATCTCTTCTTCTTGGTGTGGAAAACCTATTCGTGATATAATATCTTCTCCATGAATTAATTTTCTTGTATTCTTCAAATTAATCATATCTTCTGGCAAAAGACAATGTGAATTTTGAATGTTGATATGCCATAAATTGTTTCTTGTACGAATATATCCCCTTGAAAAAGCTGAAGCAAAAGCTATTCCCTCTTTCCAACCAAATTCATCTTGAATTGTATCATATATAAGATCAATAAGAAGAAGGTTTTCTAAAGAATAATCGTCATCGTCAATAATAACCACTAAACCTTTCTTATTTTTCAACCATTTATCATGTTGTGCTAATTCTTTTGTAAATTCATATACAGAAGTTGTTCTTGGTATAACTGTTAATAGTTTACTAATGAATGTTTCAAGCACTTTGCTCCTATCATTCATTTTTTCCACATTTAACTGTCATTAACAAAATTCCTAAGTTCCATAAAAACTCTACTAAAATTAACAACATTATTTTCATATTTTACTAAACTACTCAAATTAGGAATCTTTATTCCTTTTATTTCAAAGGCTTTTTCTAAAAAGAATAGAAGTAATTTTCTGCTATTTTCTACAACGCCTATTAAACTAGATAAGGAAATGTTTTTCTGACGACAACTTGCTACTTCTGTCACGAAATCTCCTAGTTCTCCATAATATTCATTAGAAAACCAATAAGCTCCCTTTAATTTTCCTAAAATATCGTTATTCTTTATAGAATATAACATTCTAGAGAAGTATAGAATCCAATTAGTAGCTTGATTGTAATTAGGAGAATCAGAATGTTGAAATGGATACTCTTTTGCTATTGCTTCAATTATTGATAAGTCTTCTACAAATTGAATCCAGAAACAATTCAAAGGAGGAATTGGGAATTTATTAATTATATCTTCACCATATAGTACTTCTCCTTTTTTTTGGATCACAAAATCATCAATAAGAGAAAGAGGATACTGATCGATTATTATCTGATTTAGATTGCGAACTATAATTCCTTCCATATCATTGTATACTATTCTTGGATTTTCCAGCATTGTTATTGGAACAAAATAAGCTGTAAATATTTGGGCAAATTCCTTGTTTAATTTTCCTATTTTAGTTATTATATCATCAAGAGTATCAAAATCCTCTTTCCATAATCCTTTTTCCAGTACAACTACAATATCAATTTCACTATATCTTTTAGAGAAATCATCCAAAGTAATTCCTCCGAAAAGAATGATAGATTTTACAGCTAATGAAGTTACAGTAAACTCAACGAAGGTATTTAAGAATTGTTCAAGTTCAGGATACCTATCGTAAGTAACTTTC
>JBHLQZ010000252.1:0-3143 GCA_048883065.1 Candidatus Thorarchaeota archaeon
TGTCTCATGCTGCAGAGGTTTCAAGTATTCCTGTTTCAATTTTACAAGAAAAGAATTTACTTGAAGAAGGAGATCAATTCCCTTATGGTATGCTTGTTGAAAATGTAACAGCAAGAAGGAGTTTTACTCAGGTTGTTGAAGACTCAAAATTTCATGAATTGAAAAAACAACAAGAAGAATTTAATGAACAGAGTCATTTTATCAAAAAAGGAATTTCCATTATGCCTGTTTGTTTTGGAATTTCATTTACTGCTACTTTCATGAATCAAGCAGGAGCTTTAGTTAATGTATATTGGGATGGAAGTGTAGGTGTTAGTACAGGCGCAATTGAGATGGGTCAAGGTGTTAATATGAAAATTAAAACAATTGCTGCTAAAACACTTTCTATTAAACCTGAACGTATTCGTATTGAAAGCACAAATACAACACGAGTCATAAATACTTCTCCTACATCTGCAAGTACTGGAGCTGATCTAAACGGGAAAGCTACAGAGATAGCATGTAAAAAGATTATAGAACGCTTACTAAATGTGGCAGCTGAGAAACTTGGATCAAGTGAAATATCTTTTGAAAATGAAACTGTTTTTCTAAATGATAAAGAAACTGAACTTACTTGGGAAGAACTTGTTTGGTCAGCATACATTAGTAGAGTAAATTTAGCTGCTCAAGCATATTATGCAACACCAGGAATAAATTTTGATACAGAGAAAGAAAAAGGAAAACCTTTTGCATATCATGCATTTGGAACAGCTGTTACGGAGGTAACAGTAGATTGTTTAAGAGGAACTTATACAGTTGATAGAGTTCATGTTGTCCATGATGCAGGTAAGAGTTTAAATTATCTAATTGATTTGGGTCAGGTTGAAGGAGGATTAGTTCAAGGTATTGGCTGGTTAACACTTGAAGAATTACAATATGAGAATGGAAGGTTGACTTCTGATGCTCTTGCTACATATAAGGTTCCTGATGTTCATTTCGCTCCTAAAATAATAGCAAAATTCCTTGAAGATGCTGATAATCCATATGCAGTACTGCAATCAAAAGGAATTGGAGAACCTCCTTTTATGTATGGAATTGGAGCATATCTTGCTTTAAGAAATGCAGCTCAAGCATTCAGAAAAAGCAAACCTTGGATATATTCTGCTCCTCTTACTCCAGAGAAACTTCTGCTTTTTCTCTATGACAATGAATAAAGAATAATGCTGTTTAATATGAATGTAGAAAATTACTGGAAAAAAACTCTTGAAGAGCTTAAGAAAGGAAAAAATGTTGTGCTTATTGTTATAATTGAAAGAACAGGTTCTGCTCCTAATATTCCTGGTGCAAAAATGTTCATCACTCATGATGATTCGATGGGTACTGTAGGTGGAGGAAATTCTGAACATAAATTGTATGAACGTGCTAAATCATTACTTAAAGAAGGAAGAGTAGCAGTTGAAAAAGTTCATATGGAACACAGAGAAGATTCTTTAGAGGACAGCTCAGGTATGATATGTTCTGGATCTCAAACTTTTGCATTAATTGTTCTAGGAGAAAATGATATACCAGATATTGGCAAAATAATTGAATCACATGTAAAAGCTCAACCTGGAGTTTTAACTATAAATGAAAAAGGAATTAATTTTGATTTTACAGACACATTAGCAACTGATCGAAATTATTTTGAGGAAGGCACTTCATGGACATACCAAGAAAATACTGGGATACAAAATAGACTTTTTTGTATAGGTGGAGGGCATGTTTCTCTTGCTTTGTCACGCATCATGAAAACACTAGGTTTTCACATAACTGTTTTTGATGATAGGAAAGATCTTCCAACAATGATTAATAATGATTATGCTCATGTAAAGCAAATTGTATCTTATGAAAAACTTCCTTCAATGATTCCTGAAGGTGATAACATTTATGTCACAATCATGACTTATGGTCATGTTTCTGATGAGTTAGTTCTTGAGAGTATAATTGATAAGAAGTGTAGATATATTGGTATGATGGCAAGTTCAAGTAAGAAACAACAAATCTTTACTAGTCTTAAAGAAAAAGGGATTTCAACTCAACTCCTTGATACTATACACACTCCTATTGGAATCAAAATTAAAAGTCACACTCCTGAAGAAATAGCTATTAGTATTGCTGCAGAAATAATTAGAATAAAAAATGCATAAAAGTTTGAAACTGACATTTAAATCTTTTTGAAAATAATTATATTCTATATTTTTTCTATAATCGAGGTGATTTTTAAATGAAAATAAAAAAAAGCACTATAGCTTCTTTGATAATAATAATGATTTCTATCTTAGCTTTTGGAGCAGGATTTTTACAAGAAAATGTTGTTTCTGAAGCTACTACATTAAAAATTGAAGTTTCTGAAAAAGAATTCGATTTAGAAAGAATTGATTTAAGAATTCGAGAATTAGTAGAGGATGATCGTATTTCAGCCAGGAAAGCAACTGATGAATGGCACATCGCTTATAAATTAGCAATTGAATTAGAAATAACTAATGATACGCTTACTGTTGTAGAGAGAGATTTACTTATGAATCTGATTGCTAGGGCACTAGAAAATTTTAATTTCTTTGCATCGCTTATGAATGAAGCAGTATTGTATAACTATTGGTACATAGATGATAATACCTCTGATTATATCTTTAATACTGAAGAAAAAGATGGTTATGACTTGAACTATTCTAAAGAAGAATATAGCACTTTCAACGCTAGTAAAAGTTTCTTGTATATTGTAAATGAAGAAGAAATTCTAAATGATTTTCCATTTAAGGATGAAATAATAGCGTATGGGATTATTCCAACTGAATTCTATAGCTGGCGATCATATAACTTCAAAGAATTTTTAGATCAACCGCTAAATACACTCCAACAAGAAATATCTGATTTAAAACTAGTAATATCAGAATTAGAGAGTAAAGGTAGTCTTTTTGACTATGGTGTTTCTTTAATCACGGTCGCTACTATATTAGCTGCGGCTATGGCTTCTCAGATGAATGACAAAGAAAGAGAAAAAGAATTTTCTTTAATTAAATCTGAAATCTTCAATGATAAATCCATGATTATCACAAAGAAGAATAGAATTTCTATGCCATTCTTATTTATAGCATTGATACTAGCTGCATTAGGTATATTAATCC
>JBHLQZ010000253.1:0-3125 GCA_048883065.1 Candidatus Thorarchaeota archaeon
CTTGATATTTACATGCTTATTAAGAAAGGAAAAGCTTCATATCCGAGTACATCATTTAGTTCTTTTCTTGAAGGTGCTTCTGTTTTTTTCTCAACAGTATTCTTTTGGATGTATGTAATTATAGCACCAATTCTATATCTGACAAAAGGGATTTTATTTCTAACAATATATTTCCCCACAGTCGTTCAATTCATCTTAGTAATAATTGGTATTTTCTTAATGACTATTGGTATAATTATAGCTTCTTTGGGAAGGATAGGTAGAGGAGCATATTTAACAAAAGATAAGCCTAAATTAGCAACAGGATGGGGGCATGCAATAGTTCGTCATCCTGAATATTTCATGTATATACTTAGCTTTTTTGGTTTACCTTTAGTATCACTATCGCCTTACCTTCTTGTTCTTCTACTTGGAATTCCAGGATATATTATAGCTGCGAAAATTGAAGAACAAACCTTAATTGAAGAATTTGGTGAAGAATACAAGAATTACATGAAAAATGTTGGGCGTTTTTTCCTTAAAATTAAGAAGAAGTGATCATTTATTTAAAAGGCCACTTTTCTAATAATTTCAGATTTTCTTCCAATTTCGCGTCTTTGAGGATTTTAATAACTTCTGATTCAGTAAGTCTTGTAGGTAATTCTTTCATGTTACTTATTTTCTCAATTAGAACAAAAGCAAAAGCTAAGGATAGTTTGGCATCTACTTTGCTAATTTTATCAAAAGTATCTGCAGTTGTGTGCCCCCAACCTCTTCCTACTCTAGGATCTGGTTTCTCACCAAAAACACAGATATTTGGAATCCCCTTGCACATAAATGGATAATTATCACTTGCTGTAATTATATCTTTTGAAATCATTGGCTCATATAGCAACTCATCTTTAATCACGTTGATAGATTTGAAAAGGTCTTCATATCCATTACATGTAATTTTTTTAGAAATATGTCCAACTAATCCATCAAAATTAATCATTGTGACAACATCAGAAAGATTTGCACCATTTACATAAATTGTAGAACCTACTACTCCAAATTCTTCAACAGCAAATGCAATAAACCGAAGAGTCCTATAAGGTTTTACATCAAATTCCTTAAACAATCTGGTCAATTCTAGAATCACAGCAATTGATGCTGCATTATCAGTAGCGCCTTGAGCTATATCATGTCCATCATAATGACCACCAATAACGATGATTTCATCTTCAATCTCCCCTGGTATATCCCAAATGATGTGCTTTGATGTTGTTATTTCGGAATCATTATCGACCTTTATAGTACTTTCTAGTTCTCCCTTTCTTCTTATTACCTCTCTAATATACTCATAAGTTTCTTTTGAAATTCCTATAGCTGGTATTTCTCCCAATCTGTTTGATCTAACAGATCCAGTTGGAAAAAGCTGTCCTGGATTATGGTTTGCAAAAATAAAAGCTGATGCTCTGAAATCAACTGCATTCGCATACTTTATTCTTCTGTGTAGCCAACCTTCCTCTGTATCTCCCGAATGAACCATAACGAAATTTTCTGGAATCTTATCCCTCATCCTATTAAGCTCTGTTTCTGATCCACCACTTCCATCAATGATAGAACCTTTTAATCCTTCAGGTAATGTTGAAGGAGCTAAAACTAGTGAAATCGCTGGAAATTCTTGTTCTTGATTGTCAGTAACTAGAAACTTACAAGTTCCTCTTTTCCATCCTTGATATTCAAACTCATATTCCTCAAATTTTACACTTAGATTGGTGAGAAAGCTGGTCATATATTCTTGAGCTTCTTTTTCACTTTCAGATCCGGAAAAACGACTTCCCAATAAACAGAGATCCTTTATCCTATTTATAATGGAATTTTCAGAAAAAATTCTTCCTAAAATTTTCTCTTTTTCTAATGATAAACTGCCCATAATAAAAAAAAATCACAAGATAATTTTAATTTTGTCCCATAGTCATGAAAAATCGTAATTGTTCTCTTATAAAAGCTTCATCTGCTCCACCAATAATTCTCTGATTGTTAGGTAGAATAATTGTAGGAATAGCAACAATGTCAAACTCTTCTGCTTTATTAACATCATCAGAAATATTAATTACTTCTAGTTCTAAGTGGCTAACTTCTGAAATAATATTCTTTAGTACTCCTTCAATATAAGGACACCAGCTACATGATGGTGATGTAAAGAACATTATTTTTAATTCCATTTTATCTACCTATCCAATAATATCAATTAGTGGTAATTTATCATTAAACTTCACAATCTTTGGTAAGAATGTTGCACCAGTTGAGCTTTTTATACATTCAATATAATGAATATAATCTACTCTTGAAAATCTGATTATAATATCAGCAGTTGTTCTTAATCTAGCAAGAATTTCCCTACTTATTGCATTGAAATTAAGGAAGGAATATGCAATAGAACCTCTTTCCTTAACATTAAAAGATTGTAATGCAAAATAACGTAAGAAATCTGATTCAGTTAAGATATTGGCATCATCAGTTAAATCTCCATATAACACAACACTCTGTTTTCCTTTTCTAAAAGCTTCCATTAATTCCACTGTAACAGAGATCATATCATCAGTTGTCATTAGTTGACTCATCTCTCTAGCTTCTACAGCAGTAACTGAACGATTGTATTTATCAATAAAAACTACATTCCCTTCGTTAAGATGAGGTAAGATATCTTTCTCTGCTCTCTTGAACTCTTCAACTATTCGAGCAGAATGCATATGCACATTAGAATGAATAATTACTCCTTTTCCTTCTTCTAAATGATGATTTAATGTTGTTAGGAAAAGGGGAAAATAATTTGTTTCACCATCTATTTCAATAAGCACAACACTTCCTTTTGGAATCCCTCCTCCCAATAATTCATCAAGTCTTTTAATACCAGTAATTTCATCTCGAATAATTGAAATAGGTGGTTGTTCAGATCTGAATATTGTTATACCTTGTTTGTTTATTATAAATCTATTTTCAAAATTAGTTGGTTGAGCTGATCGTAATTTAGGAACTGATATTCGTTTAATTAATTGGTTGTTTTTCAATTCTGACCTTATCTTAATTACACCATCAACAAGAAATTCTTCTAATGTTGCATATTGTTCAGTAACTTGCGATTCAGCTGTTAGAACTAA
>JBHLQZ010000254.1:0-3115 GCA_048883065.1 Candidatus Thorarchaeota archaeon
AAAGCTTGAGGAAATGTTTTTACATCTAATTCTTCAGTTCCAGCAACAAAAGAGCCTATATAAGAGATTATTTTCTCTTCCCCAGGAGATATCTTAACTAAATTTTCTTTTTCTCCATTGAATCTTATTTTGGATGTTGGTTCAATAGAGAATTGAATAGTTTCTTCGTTTTGTCCCTCGTTCATCAATTTTATCTTAAAAGGAAACTCCTCTATACCAATGAATGCTTGGGAGTTTGGTGTAGTTACTTTAACTAAAAGGTTACGTTCCTTGTACTTAATATGAAAACCACTTATTTTACCAACTGAACGATCTAGCCAAATGTTCAATGTTTCTTTGTTTTCAGTTTCAAAGAAATACTCATGAACAGCCATCTTATCTTCAAATGTATCATCTACTTTTTGAGTAATTCTTGGTTTGAAAATATCATACCAATTATTCTCAGAAAAGAAACCTTTTGTTAGTGGGAAATTTAGAATCTGTGGCATATAATTAACGCACTAAACAGATGTTCCAGGTCGCCATTTGTACCCCTGTCTTTTGTATAAAGGTAGAGCTTTTAGATTCCCGCCCCAAGTATGTAAACCTATAAATCTAGCATTCTTCTCCATAGCAAATTCTGTTGCTCTAAGTAAGAGAGCTTTACCATATTTTTGTCCTTGATATTCTGGATCAACACCCAAAATTCCTACATACCAAGAATCAGGTACTGTCCAGCTTCTATTGCACAAACAAACACCAACCATTTTTGATTCGTCTTCTATATTATCAATAACAAATAAAGTCTCGAAGTCTAAGTCTTTATAGTAATCTTCTACCCATTCTTCAGTAAAAACAAAGGAACCTCCAAATCCTCCAGGCCAAGAATCAGAATCTTTGAAAGAGTTGTAACATCTTGCTAACTTTATATAATCCTCTGATTTTGGTTGCATGTTCCTTACTAATTTAGTTTTTTCATATTCTGGAAAGATAACCATGATTATTCTGATGTAGAAGATTTTATGAATATTTTTATTTTATAGATTTAGTATATCTTTTTCACTAATTTTTCTATTAATCATAGGTTTAGTAATAGGGTATGCAATACATAAGAATCAAACAAAAAAGAATTGTATTCTATTTTTTTCATTGTTTCTACGACACACTTTTTAATAAGGAATTTACTATAATTAATTCGAGATTATAAGCTGGTTTAAATGACTGCAAAGAAGAACTTAGATTTAGAGAACATTAATTTACCCTCTAAACCACCTCTTCTGCGTTTTACTATTGTAGACTTAAGTGGTTTAACAGTCTATCATCGATCTTACGTAAGCGAAGTTCTAGATGAAGTTCTTTTTTCAGGTTTTTCAGCAGCTATGATAGCTTTTTCAAAGGAGTTAGGAACGCAATTATATTGCATTCAGATGGAAGGAGTAAATTATTATTTCAAAACAAAAGAAGATTTTATTTTTGTTGGTGGTTTCTATCCTCGAGTTCGTTCTACAAGTGCTAAAAGATTCTTAAGATTAGTGGACAATATAATAAAATGGGGAGATTTATTTGGTTATCTAAACAAAGCTACCTATTTTCAAACTGAAGAATTCCGTGAAAAAGTTGAACAAATTATTCTTGAATTTCAAATACGTTTTAAGCATTTAATTAGAGAAGAATAGCTTTATTTTCAAGAATCGATTAAATATATAAACAGAAAGAACAATAATAACCTGTACATCATTGGTGTTTAGTATGCTTATCACTGAAGATAAACCACTAAAAGCAGAACAAAGAGATATGTCAAATATTCTCAAATTTAAAGAAAAAAATGAAATAACAGATCTTAATGTGAGAAATAAAAGAGTCTTAGTAAGAGTTGATTTCAATCTTCCAATGGATCAAGCCGGTAACATCACAGATGATAGAAGGATCAGATATACTCTTCCAACAATATATTATTTACTAAACGAGAATTGCAAAATTATCTTATGTTCTCATTGGGGAAGACCTAAAGGAAAAGTAGTTGAATCTCTTAAAATGGATGCAATAGCTCGAAGACTAAGAGAGTATTTACCTCTTTATAGAATCTACAAAGCAGATGATTGTATTGGTAAAGATGTTAAATCGATGACCAATAAAGTTAATCAGCAACAAATACTTCTTCTAGAGAATACAAGATTTCATCCAGAAGAGAAGAAGAATGACGATGAATTTGCTCAACAACTTGCTAATCATGCTGATGTCTTTATCAATGATGCTTTTGCAACTGCTCATCGAGAACATGCTAGTACTTGTGCTGTTGCAAAATATGCTGAAGAAAAAGCTATTGGTTTCTTAATGGCCAAAGAATTAAAATTTCTTTCACACACAATTGCTGAGCCTGATAGACCTATGACAGCGATAATAGGGGGGGTTAAAATTGAAGACAAATTACCTGCAATAGAAAATCTAATTGGGCTTGCTGATAATATTTTGATAGGTGGAGGATTAGCATTCACATATCTTCTAGCTCAAGGATATGAAATAGGAATGTCTGTGAAGGATTTAACTTTTGTAGATAAAGTGAAAGATCTTATTGAGAAAGCAAATTCTGTTGGTACTAAAATATATCTTCCAGAGGATTTTGTTGTAACAGAAGATCTACGAAGAATAGTGCCTATTGAAATTGTTTCAAGTAAAGGAATGAAGAAAAATCAAATTGGAGCTGATATAGGTCCTCGAACAATAAAAGAGTATACTAAAGTTTTAGCAAATTCAAAAGAAGTTCTCTGGACTGGTCCCATGGGAATGTTTGAAATTAAAGAATTTGAGAAGGGTACAAAAGAGCTAGCACAATTCCTAGTGGAGCGTAATATCACAACTTTCGTAGGAGGAGGAGATTCAGCTGCAGCTTTTGAAAAATTTGATTTTGAAAAAGACATCTCATTTGTTTCTACAGGTGGAGGTGCAAGTTTAGCTGTTATGAAAGGAGAATTACTTCCATCAATTGACTACCTATAACGTTGTCTTTCATAGACATTTAATTCATAGTAAGGTGATTTTTTTATCAACATCTTTCTAATAAAAGGTCTAAATAAACGAATCATTAATCTAGTAAAAACTAGTGTCTTTTTTATTTCCTGAAGATAATCTTCAAAGG
>JBHLQZ010000255.1:0-3099 GCA_048883065.1 Candidatus Thorarchaeota archaeon
TTACGCCTTACATCACGGAAGATCCTTTTGCGAACAGAGTCAGTACTAATATGCTCTAGTCTATATCTTCTAGCTAGTTTTCGAGCTAAAGTTGATTTTCCTGTTCCTGGTAATCCAGCAAGTAAAATAACTAATGGCTTTCGCTTTTTCCTCTTGTAGGAGATGGTCTTCACTTCCTTTTGCTGTGATTCGGACAATATATTTGAGATTCTTCTTTAAACAGACCTTTTTTCACTTCTTCCTTTGCATGTTTCTTACATAAGATTTTCCCACAAGAAGAGCACCGTGTAATATGCTCACTACAACAATATTCATCACAAAAATCACATTTTTGAGAGGAAGCAGAAGATACAACTCTTTTACAATAGGAGCATACAACTGCATGGTTTGAACATACTATATCTTTTGTTATAGAATCTTCTATAGTGTGATCTTGACATAAAACTGCTCCACATACTGAACAAACATCAGGAGTAGATACAAATAGCATTTTACTTGATTTTTGTTCTAAACACATTTCACATAGTAAATGCACTTCTGTTCCAAGAGCTGACTCTGCGATTCCATTTAATAATAGCTCATTACCATTACTGTCAACAACGGAAATTTCAGCTAAAGAGACAGGGATGTATATAAGAGCTGCATAAACGTTCTTTATTTCATTAGCTTTTGGGATGATGAATTCTTTTCTATTGAGAATTTTATTTATGTCTTGCAGAAGTTTTACTTTGGGAGTTGCTTTAATTTGAGCATCAAGGGATTTGATTGTGGTTATTCCCTCTTCTACTTCTTTAATGAAATTCTTAATCACTTGAGGTCCATATTTAAGAGTTTCCACAGCTTTACTATAACTCCCAACATCACTAGTACTTTTGTACTTGTATTTATCATCCATGAGAGGTTTGAGTGTAACATACAAAGCCTTTGCTTCTTCAATTTTAGCTTGGAATTGTTTTACTTTCTTTCTCTTTTCATTTATTGATGTCCATAAATCATTTCTTTCATTTTCAAGTTCTTCCAACCAGTTTTTAATTTCAACTTCATGATCCAACTCAATTTTCAGCAAACCTTCTTCGATAGCTTTTTGCCATTCACTAGTATAGAGTGTTTGATCAACTAATAAAACATCATGAAATGATTCAAGAATTGTTTCTGGTTTTCTTTGTATTTCTAGTTGTTTAATATTATATGATGGGGCACTGAAAAGATTACTTAGATTCTTCAATGGTAAAACAGAAATCAACTCCTCAAAAACTTCTTCAGGTTGAATTGGAATACTTTCTAGATCCCATATTTTTTCTTTATCACTAAACTCTATTTTATCAATTAATGGGAAAATCCTCTTTATTGGGATGGAATGACTTATATCACTCCATCTTTCAGCATTTGCATAATTTACCTGAATCCTTCTTTTTGCAAGTATTTGAAAATCTAAATACAAGAATGGAACATAAGCTAATGATAAATTTTTTGTACCTAAGAAACTGTATTTACGACTCCCAAAGAATTTATCTAATAACTCTTTAAATTCAACGGGTTCGTATTTTAAGTACTGATGTTTCATTGTTTTAATAACATTCGATAGATCAATGACCTCAATTTTTATTGGCTCAGGTTCTGATTCTATTTCTGTTTTTGAAACGTCTGATGGAGGAGTTTCTAGATCTGCAGGAGGTTCTTCAGGAGTAGGTTCGATTCCAGCTTGTTTATCTAATAACGATGGAGTTTTTGATATTTTCTTTATCGAAGCTAATTCTTTCTCAAGATCTTCAAGGTTCAACTCTTTCTCGATATCTTCCAAATCCATTGCATCAATATCATGATCATAATCCCCTATTTGTTTGCATAAAACTTCAGGAGGATTATCATAGATTTTTGCTACATCCTCATCAGATAGAGTTTTGTGGATAGTATACAATCTTCGAGTTTCAATATGCTCAGGTTTTGCAAAAACATCTGGAGAGAGAACATAAAATTCACCACTTTTGAAATTTTGTAGTTGATCTACAATAAAACGAGCTTCTGGGTATGCTTGGAGCATTTTATCAACAATACGTAAATCTTGAGGAGTAACAAATCGCCCAAATAGGAAAGTACTAACTTGACCAAACGATTTATAGTCAACATCAGAAATATTTTGTGTAGCTACTAACATAGAAAGACCAAACTTTCTACCTTGCTTAAATAATAACTGTAACCATTGTTTTGTTGGAGGATTTTTAGGATGAGGAGGAATAAGTTGAGGGGGTCCTGCAAGCTCATCTATATAGAAAATTAATTGCGGATCTACTGAAGGATTGGATCGAATGTAAGTATATAGACTTTGAGCTAATGTGGTGATGTAAAGTTCGCGTAATCTCAAATTTGTGAGAGTATTTAGAAAGATGATAGCAATTCTTATCTTATTTGGATCAGTTGACCTTATTAACGTTGAAATAGATAATTTTGGCCCTAAATTGAAAACTAATGAAGGTGCACCGACTGTTATAGTTTTGATTCTTTTAATAAGAGAATCTTTTTCCTTTTGAGACAGAAGTGATCGAATATTTTCTGGAACATATGCAGCTTCTGTTTTAATCAAATCAATGAGCATCTCAAAATCTGCTATTAATATATCCCTTTCCAAGCATTGCTCGAATAAGGAAACTAAATAAGCTTTTACAGCACCTCCTTTTTCAGTACTCAATCTATACCCTAAAACATTAGCTATAGTTGTTGCTATACCATCTATAGCTAATATTTTTTCTTCTTTGTCTAACTCTTGAGGTGGCATAACTAGAGGATTTATAGATAATGGTATACCTTTCTCTGATGCTGGTGTAAATATCACAATTTCAACTTTGTTTTTATACTCTTCATAAAATTCCTTGGAAATCCCATAAGGTTTTAGTTTTTCATGATCTTCTACCATTACTAGACTACTAATATCCCCTTGAGGATCAATTATTATCGCAGGTATACTTTCTCTTATAGCTTCTTCAATAAGTATTTTACAAGCAACTGTTTTTCCGCTCCCACTTTGACCAAACACACTTATGTGTTTGTTGAGAGCTTTTGAAGGTAAAAATACATCTTCTTTTGTATCATAGTTAACTCCAA
>JBHLQZ010000256.1:0-3089 GCA_048883065.1 Candidatus Thorarchaeota archaeon
CTTTCTTTTTAGATTGTGATGGTATTTTTATATTATTTTTATTAGCAAATTCTCTTAATTCTTTTACAGTCCATTTAGTAAAATTAAATTTTTTCTGTAATTCTTTCTTTTCTGCTACTTTTCTCACCCTATTAATTTTCTGTAATGGTTGGTTCAATATCTTCAAGTTCTAGCAGTCTTTTAGCCTCTTCCTCTAAATCAACACTAAAAATATCTGTTATTCCAGACTGCTGCATGGATACGCCATATATCCTGTCCGCGTTTACAATATTCTCCTCTCGATGACTTATCACCATAAATTGAGCTTGAGATGCAAATTCCTTTATAACAATACTCACTCTGTGAACATTTGGACCATCAAGGGCTGCATCAATCTCATCCATAATGTAAAAAGGCGCAGGATAGAATTCCTGCACTGCAAAGATAAATGAGAGTGCTACGAGGGTCTTTTCTCCACCACTGAGAATTTCCAGGCTTGAAATTTTCTTCCCTCGAGGTCGAGCTTCTATACTAATTCCTCCTTCAAAAGGTTTATCAGGACGATCTAGGATCATCTTAGCTGAACCACCGGGACTAAGCTTCTGGAAAATTCTACTGAACTCTCTATTTATTTCATGGTAAGCTTTCATGAAAGTTCTTGTCTTCTCAAGTTCAATCTTATCTATCGCGTCCAAGATTGATTTACGTTCTCTTTGAATAGTTTGTCTTCGCATATCTATCTCATCGAACCTTTCTTTTACGGTATCATACTGTTCGATGGCTTTTAAGTTGACAGGTTCAAGGGCTTTTTTCTTTTTTGTGACATCAGTAATATCTGTTTGTAATTCAGCTTCAGTTAAATCTTCAGTAATAGGAGGAAGTGAACCATATTCTTTTGATCTCTGAAATAAAGTTTCAATTTGATCGGTACAAATTATTTTTTTAGATTCATAATTATTTAATTTAGCATTTTCCATAGAAAGATCTGACTTTAATTCATTTAAGATTTTTTGATATTGCTTTTGTTTTTTCCAAGATTCATCCTTTTGTTGATTAAATTCGTCAATTTCTTTTTGTTTCGCTTCTTTTTTTCCATTTTCACTTTCAAGCTGTTCCTTAAATTTTTCTAGTTCTTCTAATATAGATTCTATTTGTTTTTCAGTATCCTTAATATCTTGATTTAATTCTGAAATTTTTTCTTCTCTTTCTTTATTCTTATTTAGTTCATTAATTTGACGCTGATATTTCTGTAAATCTTTATTTAATTTATTTAATTCTTTTTGAGCTGCTTTTTGTAATTCTACCTCTTTAGTTTTTTCCTTTCTCAAAGAATCTATAGTTTGTTGTTTATCATCGACATTTTTTTGAAATTCATCTACTTGAGAATTGAAATTTTCAATATTATTAAGACAGAGTTCAATATTCTGGTTAGCCTCTATATTTTCTTTCTTAATATCCTCAATTGAATTAATAATTCTCATCACATTTTCAAGTGCTCTTACCCGATCCATAGTCTCTTCTAATAACAGGTTTTCATTATCAATTTTTTTCCTTAGACTCTCTGTTTTTTCCCAGAATTCTTCTTTTTCTGAAAGTAATTTTTCAATTTTGTTTTGTAAGGTCTCTTGTTCGGTATTAATTTGGTTTATGCTCTCTTCTGTATTGATAATTGAATTTCTTTTTTCCTCAATAAGAATATTTAATTTTCCAATATCTTGATCAATTTCTGTTATATTTTCGAATAAAGTTTGGATTCCATGCAATTCTTGAAGCCTTTCTCTTAAATTTTCTAATTCTTTTTGTTTCTTATCAATCTCATCTTGAATCTTCGAAATGTTTTCCCAGTAAGTCTCTTTTAGATCTTTTAATTTTTTAATCTCAATTTCTTGTTTTTCTTTCTGCTTTTGTTTTTCATTGACTACCTTATTTCTTTCTTCAACTTCTAACTCAGAATTTTTAATTTTTTCAGATAATTCTTTAATTCTATTATTAATCTCTTCAAGTCTTCTAGATAATGCTGATAATGTTTCTGAATTATGTGTTTTTGAAAGAGTTAATTCAGACAATTTTTTCTCAGCACTATTAAGATCATCACCTTGTGATTTGATGTTTTCTGAGATGTCTTCTAATTGCTTATATAAATCTTGACTCTTTGACATTGTTAATTTTCTTAATGAAATGTAGACATTTTCAAGAATTTCCATTAAATCCTGCACAAAACTATCGAAAGTTAAGGTTGATTGTTGTACTTCTATATCAGCAGATTCTTTAACTCTATCAATTAATTGATCAATGGTTGAATCTGCATTATCAGTAAACAATTTTAAGGTTCGGAGTATAGAATTTAACATGTCTGACATTTCGGGGGATTTTTCCATATCCATACTAATCCCCTCAACGCTTTTCATGATATCTACAATGTCCAAAATAAATTGTTTGAAATCTTCAGCAGAGGTCTCAATTGCTTCTGCATTTGATAATTGGATGTTACTTTTAATAGATTCAACTGAAATGTTAATATTTTGAGTGAGCATATTTAAAATTTGAAGAATGCCAGTTATATCTTGTGTATTTTTCTCATACTCCTCCTCAGAAGTTTCAATTTTTTCTAATAGGCTATCTCTTTCCTTTGAAAGTTCTTCTAAACGTCTTTGAACATTTTGACTTTTATGATTAAAATTTTCTATGTCTTTTTCTATTTTTGATAGATTACTATTTAAAGTATTAATTTGAACTTCTGAATTTCCCTTTTCACGTTCTAATTTAGTTAGTTCTTTTTTAAAAATTTTTAATTCTGTATTGATATTATCTATTTTTGCATTATTGTCATGAATTTCTGAATCAAATGAATATTCCTTCATTCTTAAGAGTTCTAAATTTTGTTCATTACTCCTAAATGATGAATTTTCTTTTTTTAAATCTGTTCTTAATTGACTTAATTGTTTGTTTATACTTTCATTTTCTTTTAATAAGCTTTTTACTACTTCTTCTGTATCTTTTCCTTTACTTAAATCTCTAATTTTATTCTCAATTGCTACTTTTTTATCACTCAAATCCTGGATTGTATTTCTATTCATTGTAATTTCAGTATTCAATGAGGATAATGTAGA
>JBHLQZ010000257.1:0-3069 GCA_048883065.1 Candidatus Thorarchaeota archaeon
AATAATCTATGAGAATTCTAGTTATCCTTTTAGTGCTATAATTAGGAGGTAAAATCAATAGTGTATTTTCCTTAGTAACTGTACCAAGGATAATTTGACTATATGTATCATAATCTAAAGTCATCATGACTCTCTCTATCTTCTCTATTAATCTAATCTGAAAAACGATTTATAAGCTAGTAGAGAATTTTAAAGAAAAACTTCTTATACAATGTTTAATTCAAAAAATTGATGACTCATTTCTTGATTTTGATATCAAAAGAAGGAAAAGAAGTTAGTATAAACAGTAAAGAAATACTATCTCTTTTTCCTGAAAAAACAAAAATAAGAGAAGATTTCAAATTCAAGAATATTCGTATCTTTGTTAGTGATTTTCTCCCAAATTACTGTTTTTCTAAAGAAGGAACAAAATGCCATTTAGCTACAAACATTCTAAAATATCCAATTTTAGATGAAGGTATTAAACCATTTAATGAAAAACAAGTTGGGTATTCTCAGCTCATATCATTCGATTCCAATAATAATGAAATGGAGATAATTACTGATCCATTCGGATTTGATTTTATCTATATAGCAGAAGATAAGAATAGCATAATATTATCTTCACATCTGAAATATATTATTCAATATAATAATAAATTTCTTGAAAAATTAAACCTTGATTCTGTCATTAATTATCTTTACAGTCACATGATTTTAGGTACAAAAACACTATTCCAAGATATAAGTCTGCTACCATATAACCGAGTAATGAAATTTAATTACAAGAAATCAGATATCAAAAATCAATTACAGAAAAACATTAAGGAAGCACCATATCATTTTACATTTCCAAACAAATACGATGATGAAAAAAACATTCAATCATCTATTGAAGAGTGCTCGTTACTTCTTAAAAAACTAACTAAAACTTTAGCAGATTCACACAATGAGAAAATTGGTTTTATGCTTTCAGGAGGATTGGATTCAAGAACTTTAGTATCAACAATTCCTAATAATCAAAGAAAACGCTGTGAAGTATTTACTTTTGATAGCACTAAGGATGGTCCTGAAATACAAGCAGCTAAAGAAGTTCTGAAGAGGATCAAACTAAAGCATAATACAGCTATTATTTCGCTTGAAAAGATAGTAAAAAACATCTATAAACATATGTGGTTAAGCGAAGGAGTATCTAATCATTTAGTTTCTGGATTGATCACTTTAATTGATAATAAACCAGATATCAATATGATAGTTGATGGTTATTTAGGAGATACTCAGTTTGGTGGAGAATTCTTTTCAAGCATAGAAGAAAAACACAAAAAATACTCCATTGAAGAAGCATTGAAACTGAATATGAAAATGCACAATTACTCTTTCTCAAACTTAATTTTTAAAAGCATCGTGAAGGATGATCTCTCTTATTCTGAGATTATAGATGAAAATATCTCGGAACATGTTAAATTCCTTTGGAATATTGATTCTCCTTTAATGAAAATTGAAACATTATTAGCTCAAACTCGTGGAAGATGTTATTCAGTTGGGGGACCAAGGATGATGCATAATTTTGGAGATATTATTTTCCCTTATTATAATCCAGAAATTTTCTCATGTTACATAACAGTACCTTATCAAGAAAGAGAAAAAAGGAAATTTGAGTTATCAGTACTTAAAACGTTGAATGAAGAACTGGCATATCTTACAACTACTGCTAAATGGTATAAGAGACTCAAGATTGTTCAACTTGGAGTAAAAACTGTTAGATGGTTTGAAAATCTTCTGGGAATAAGAATTCTCCCTCGAGCAGCTTATCCTAGACCAAGTTGGTTTGATAAAACATCACCTTATAGAAAATTTCTTACTGAAATAATCGATGATGATAATGCCATAATTTGGTTAATTCTAAAAAAAGAAAATACTCGCAAACTCTTCTATGATTTATTCAACAACAAAAATAATCTAGGATTGTTATTAGCACATATAATTGATCTTGAACTTACGCTAAGAATCTTTCTTAGCATTAATCCACCTGAAAAAATCACTTTTTATAGCAAGATTTTAGATAAAGAAATAAAAACAAAAATTAAGCTAGATTTGAGTAATGTTAGCCATAAAATTAAATACAAGAAGTAAATCACTATTTTGAGAAAATTGGTATTTGATATTTTAATAAAAAATGGTAAAATTATTGATGGTACTGGCAATGTTGGATTTAATGCTGATATTGCAATAAGAAATGAAAAGATAAGTAAAATTTGGTATAACATTGATGATGAAGCAAACAGAGTGATAGATGCAACAAATCTAATTATTTGTCCTGGCTTTATTGATATGCACAGTCATTCAGATACTGGTATACCTTATGATAATAGATTACAATCAATTGTTACTCAAGGGATTACAAGCTCTGTTGTTGGTCAATGTGGTTATTCTTTAGCACCCATAAGTGATGAATTCTTTGATATATTTAAGAGAGATTTTGATATGTCAGCTCCACCTGGAGTTGAACCAGCTGAACTTACTTGGAGAACTTTTGATGAATATCTAAATGAAGTTGAAAAGACTAAAATCTCCTCAAACATTGTCCCTCTTGTAGGATTTGGACCTGTGAGAATTGCTGCAGGAACAGGATACAACAATAGAGAACCAACAGCTCAAGAAATGGAAAAGATGAAAGAGTTTGTAGAAGAAGCTATGCGAGCTGGAGCATTTGGTCTAAGTACTGGTTTGATTTATTCTCCTCAAGTATATGCAAAAACAGATGAAATAATAGAATTAATTAAAGTTGTAGCAAATTACAACGGTTTGTATTGCTCTCATATGAGAAATGAAGGAAATCGATTAATTGAAGCAATAAAAGAGGTTATTGAAATTGTAGAAAAATCAGGAGTTCGTGGAGCTCAAATTTCTCATTTTAAAGCATCTGGCAAAGCTAATTGGGATAAAGCAATTGAAGGAATAAGATTAATTGAAGACGCAAACAGTAAAGGTTTGGATATTACTTGCGATCAATATCCATACAATAGAGGTGCTACTTCCATGACAGCTCTTCTCCCTCCATGCAGTCATGAAGGAGGTGTCGATGAAATG
>JBHLQZ010000258.1:0-3065 GCA_048883065.1 Candidatus Thorarchaeota archaeon
TATGATTGTTATGAACATTATTGATGGGATTGAGCTAGTTAAAATACAATATCCTAAAAAACCAATAAAACTACTTGAGAAAATAGTTGAATTTGCAAAGATTCTATATCAAAAGTTTAACCTAGTTCATGCAGATTTAACTGAATACAACATATTGTATGATATAAGAAAAGACTCAATAACAATAATTGATTTTCCTCAAGCTGTTCCAGCGGATCACCCTGAATCAGTTAACTTACTTCGAAGAGATTTTACACATCTTCTTGATTTTTTCGGTAAAAAGTGGTCTATAACAACAGATGAGATAGAAACAGTTGTTAATTACATAATAGAACAATAAAATGAGGTGATTTGTATAGCAGAAACAGATACTATCATTGTTGGAGTTGATATACTCCCTCAAGAATCTCCTACAAGATCATCTCACTATGCTGTTTGTGTTTATGATGCGAAAAAAGAGGAAATGATTAAGAAATACGATAAAGTAAATTTGCAAAAACTCTTAGGAATTGTACGGAGTTCACAAGCTGTATATTTGGCAAGCGATAACATTTATGAGCTAGTTAAGAAACCTTCTCAGATTCCTCACCTTTGTTTGCAACTTTTACCTAACACAAAATTAGTACAGATCACAGGTTCACCCATTCATGGTTTTACGTCTCTTCCTAAATTAATGAGTCAACATGGATTAAAGTTTGCGGGAAAATTAACACCTCTTTCAGCAGCAGAAGCTTGCTCTATACTAGCTTCCAAGAAACTTGGTTATTTAATCGAACCCTTTGAGGATGAAACAAAAATCATTATCTCAAGGGCTAAATCAAAAGGACCAGGAGGTTGGTCTCAAAAGAGATACAGCAGATTAATGGATACAACGGTTAATCAAGAAGCCAAAAAAATAGAAGAAAAACTGATAGAATTCAGGTTAGATTATGATAAAAGAACTGTAAAAAGTAAATTTGGAGCTCAAAAAGTGGTTTTAAGTGTCTATGCACCAATATCAGAAATAACTAAAACAATCAGAAAACAAAAGGGTGAGTTATATCAAGTAAAAATTTTCCCAGTGAATAAAGAGAGAGTTGAATTTATACCTCTCTCACAGCAGGTCCAAATAAAATCTTCATTAAGAAGACTCATTGTTGGGATTGACCCAGGTTTAACTGTAGGATTATCTATTTTAGATTTAAGCGGAAGAGTTCTAAAAATAGAAAGTTATAGAGAAGCAACAAGAGGACAAATCATAAGACAAATTACTCGCTATGGAAAACCAACTCTAATTTGTGTAGATGTTTATCCTTATCCTTCTTATGTTGAAAAGATTTCAGCAACTCTTAATTCCAAGTTGTATACTCCAAGAAGTGTAATGACAGTATCTGAAAAGAATGATATAGCAAGAAAAATAGCAATGCAACAAGGCATAATGGTAAAAAATGCTCATCAACGTGATTCTTTAGCTTCTGCATATCGTGGATATACTAAATATAAGGCAGAATTTGATAAAATTGATATAAAATACTTTAATGATTATGACAAGTCTTTAAGAGATGAGATCAAAGATTCAGTTGTCAAAGGGAAGTCTCCTGTTGAAGCTACAGAAGAGATTCAAAAAATGCTAGAGGAAGATTTAGTTATTACTGAAGATTTAGTTGAAGTTCATAAAGAAGTAGAACCTGTTTCTCCAGATATTAGTGCATTGGGGAATAAAATCAATTTACTTCAAGAACAACTGGATTGGGAAAGAAGAAAAAATAGTGAACTTCATTTAGAAAATAGAGAATTAGAAGAAAAAATTGAATATTTTCAGATGAGATTAGATGAAGGAAAATCTGAATATGTTGAGAGGATTCAGAAAGAAAAAATGTTTATTGTAAAGAATAACAAGATTTCCTTTCTTGAAGAAAAAATGAAACAATTAGAAGATGAATTAGAAAGATATGAGAATAGAGTTGAGGAATTAAAAAAAGTCACATGGTTAAGAAATCAAGAGGGATGGTTACCAATAAAAGTAATTAAAAAATTCACAAATGAGGAGATAGAAAACACAGTAAAAACATATGGATTAGGTCCTGGAGATACTGTTTTAATTTTAGATACAACAGGAGGAGGAGGTCAAACAGCTGAACAACTCCTATCCTACAACATCAAAGCAATAATAGGAAACATAAACCAACTTTCATACTATGCTAAGAAAATTTTAATCGAAAAACAAATCCCTCTAGCTGATATTTCAGAAGTTGAGATAAAAAGGATTGATGAAATAGCAGTAATAAAAGAAGATCAATTTCTAGAACTAATAAAGAAAGCTGAACAAAAGCTAGAAGATGTTATTATTGAAAAAAAGGAAAGTTTTCTTGATTCATTAGTAGAAGATTATCGTAAAGTAAGAGAAAAAGAAATACAAGAGCATGATGAAAGAATAAACCGTGAAAGGAAGAAAAGAACTATAGAAAATGATGAATAGATTATAATTCATCAACATATAATTGAACTAAAAGGATGTTATTTCCTCTAACAAAAATATTACCATAATTTGAGACTTCTTCGTCATCTATTATTTCTATTGCATTACTTAGATGACAATTCATGTGTTGGTCAAAACTTTCTAGTACTCCTTTATATTTTACATTGTCTTTTAATCTTATAATTATACTTTGACCAATGACCTTTCTTAACGAATTAATAGGAATACTACTCATTTTATTCACCAATTTTTTATATTTGTCTGATTTGAGGGAAGGACTATAATTTAAAAAGATTTTGTTTAACGGATTTTAATTAAAGTCTTCGAATTCAGGTATCATACTTCTTTGCGGATTCTTCAAGTGTCTTTGTTTTCATTGTTTTTGTTTTTCTTTCACGGATTTTTATGAAAATAGGTTGATTAACTGCATTTCCAGCAATTATCGCTTCCCCTACACCAAGTGTCGTGATTGCGCTTAATGTAGCTTTATCTATACCTTCTGAAGATCTTCCAATGAAATCGAGATCATATGGATTAAGAACATTCATTATAATGTGAGTGTTACATTGACTTAGAGTCGTTGTTGATAATTTCACGGAAAGAATAA
>JBHLQZ010000259.1:0-3062 GCA_048883065.1 Candidatus Thorarchaeota archaeon
TAAAATAGCTTTCAGAGAAGTTCATTCTTCTACTTATTAACACATTCTACAAATGACTTATTGATAGAGTAAGTACACTAGTGAATTCAGAATTTTAAGAATACTGGATTTCAAGTCAATTCTACCATCATCACGCCAAGAAAATTCTACTAACCTTTTCAATAACTAGATTTATTGATCCTTGATTGAATAGATTTATAATGTAAATGGTTAAACTAGTTCCAGAAACTTATGAAAATTTAAAAGGAATGGCTTTAATCGCTTATCTATAGTAGGACTTGAATCAAGCATTTTCCCAAATTTTTGTTTTACTGGTTTTTAAAAAACAACATTATTCTCTAACTTAGAGGCAGAACCAATGGTACATATTAAGGAGATAAGAATGACTGGATGGAAATCTTATGGTCCTGGTACCGTTAGAATGCCTCTAGCAACGGGATTCACCGTAATAGTCGGACCAAATGGAAGTGGAAAATCCAATAGCATTGATGGAGTAAACTTTTGTCTTGGTGCATTATCGAAAAAATCAATGAGAGCCGAAAAAATGATTGGTCTCATCTATAATGGAATAGGTGGGAAAAAACCAGCTGAGAAGGCAAATGTTGAAATTATATTTGATAACAACGATTTTGCAATTCCTCTTAAAGAGAAAGAAGTAATAGTAAGTCGAGAATTAAAACGAAATGGTTCCGGTACTTACAGATTGAACGGCAAGAGGACAACACGAACAGATATTCTCGATAAACTTCGGATTGCTGGAATTGATGTCATTAATTCTTACAATATTATTGCCCAAGGTCAAGTGGGCGAAATTGTAGGAATGAATCCGATTGAACGACGTCAATTGATGGAAAATTTAGCAGGAGTTGGGCAATTCGATGAAAAGAAAAGAACTGCTTTAGTTGAACTAGATGAAGCTCAACGAAGAATGGATGAGCTCCAATTATTGGTAAATGAAGTTGCTAAACGCGTTGAATCATTACGGAAAGAGAAGGAAGATGCCGAACGTTGGACTCAACTTGATCAAGAGATTCTACAGTTTAAAACCCTTCTAATTTCGTACGCATTTCACAATAATCAACAGAGTGCATCTCAATTTGATGAAGAAATAGCTAATATTCGTAATGATCAAGAAACAAAGATTAATGAACGTGAACAGGCTAATGAAAGAATTGAAGAAGTCACAGAAAAAATTAGATCTTTAGAAGATCAATTGATTCGCTTCGAGACTTCTCTCACAGAGATTCGAACATCTGCAGAAGAAAAGAACATTGAAAAGGCAAAAATAGAGGAAAAAACCGAATATAATAAGAAAACGATTAAGTCAAATGAAAAACGCATTAAACAACTACAAGAGCGCTTAGATCAAATTGCTAATAAAACTGAAGAAGATGTCAAAAGTAAGGAAGAATTGGAAGCGACAAAGAAAGAACTCCAGTCTCAGATTGAGGAAACACAAGACAAACGAAAGGCAATTGAAACTGATTTAGAGCAAAAAAGTCAGCAATACGATGAAATAAAAAATGAATACGATGATGCTGATCGTAGATATCGAGTTGAAAATGACCGATTAACAAAAACTCAGGTTTCTTTCGAAGTTTCGCAGAATATGGTAACCGCATTCCAAAATAATGTGAATGAGTTCAAAAAACGCCAAAAAGATCTGGAAGATCAGATATTAGCCTCTCAAACTAGATCACAAGAGCTTACCCAAAGTTTAGTTGAAGATCAGAATCATCTTGATGAAGCGAGATCTAAGGTGGGAGATATTGATCAGAAGAAGATAGATTTAGATACAAAGATTAGTTCCTTAGAGACGGAAAGCCGAGAACTAAATGATAAATTTCTGGTACTCAAGGCGCGAATAGATACTATTTCTTCATTCATGAAATCTGAAGAAGGAAAAGAGAACCCTGCAGTTTCTTTTATTAGTGGTAAAACAAATAATGGGGAAATTCCAGGTGTATTGGGAGAATTCCAAAACTTATCAGATGAAGGGGAAAATTTACCTGCAGAAGTTGGTCATCTCTCCGATGCAATAATTACGGAATCAATTGACTCGGCTATTGATTGTATCCAACTTTTAAAGGATAATGCGGTGGGTGCAGCTAATTTTATTCCTCTTGAAAAATTTAAATTAAAATCTACAGACAAATTCTCTAATATAGTCAAAAAAGTACGTGAGCAGAATGAAGTGGTAAAAGATCTAAATGAAGCAGCAAAAACTTGGAGGAAAAGAGAACATACAATTTCAACTGTGGATGGGGATGTTTTTTATTCTAATGGAATTATTTATGGTGGATTTCATCTGGCTGCTGCTCAAGAAACTGTGAATGAGCTTCGCACCGAGATGGATCAAACACGTGAACAAAGGGATGCTATAAATTCTCAATTGAAAGAAGAACAAGTGAATAAAAGGAAATTACTTGAGCTTGAAAAAGTTATTACCCAATCTATTCAGAAATTAGAAAAGCAAATCCAAAATGCCACTATCCATCAGACTCAACAAGAAAATGAGGTTAAACTTTATCAAGATAATATGGAAAAAAACAAGCTAGAATTAGAACCCCTTCAAAAGCAACTTCAGAATAGATTGACTTCTCGAGACGAACAACAGAAAGAAATGGAGTTCTTTGAAGAAAGCCTTGAAAAAATCTCAAATGAGATAACCGAAATTGAGAAACGACTAGAATCAGCAGATACTCGTCCGCTCTTGGAAAAAATGAACCAGGTTGAACAACAGCTTGGAAAGTTACAGGGAAAACTTACAGGTGTCGAATCGCGGATCGAAAGTTTAATTACAAGTAAAGAAGAAAAAGAACAGAGATCTAATGAAACCAATGAGGAAATAAACACTGTACAAGTGGAGAATGCTAATTTAACTGGAGAATTACAAGCTTTAGAAGAACAACAGACTCAATTAGGGGATCAGTTAACAAAAATCTTGGAAAATGAGGAAGAAGTATCAAAAGAGATGAAGGAAGTAAAATCAGACCTTAATACTCAGAAAAAATACCAAGGACAACTTATCAAAGATAAGGAAAAGCTAAACGAGAATATAG
>JBHLQZ010000260.1:0-1058 GCA_048883065.1 Candidatus Thorarchaeota archaeon
CAAAACTCACCCTCTTCCTAAACCTAATATTTATTAGTTTATGTAATTTATCCTCACCATGCAAGTACAGAAGATCACAGAAAATGTCTTCATTGCTAACTTCTTAGATAAGAAAAGAAGTGAAATAAATGATGCACCTCAAACAATAACTATTACCTGCATTGCTTTACCAAACCAACTCATTTTTGTTGACTGTGGAATTTATACTAAAGCTATTAAGGAATTTCGAAAACAAATGGAAGATCATTTTCAAAGAAAAACTAGTCATCTTTTATTAACACACATTCATTGGGATCACATTCTAGCTATGAAAACTTTCAAAGATGTGGATGTTGTAGTCGCTAAGAAAGGAATAACAGGTCTAAAGAGAAGTTATTCTGGTTATCTAAGCTCAAGAGAAAGGAAGGATAGAGCAAATATATACAGAAAAGAAGATCCTGAAGTAGCAGAAGACATAGAAAGCGCTGAATTGTTTATACCAAATATCACAGTAAAAGATGAGTTAGAAATAGGAGAAAAAGATCAGAAAATTATTTTTAAAGTGATAGGGAATCATACAGCTGAATCAGCATACGTTCTATTTCCTTCGGAAAAAATTATGTGTACAGGCGACAACTTAGTAACAACGTATCCACAACTTATACGTTCTTCATTTGAAACTATAGAGATGTACAAATCTTGGGAGAATATGGATATTGAATTGTTCATTCCAGGTCATGGTAATCCTGTCAAAAAGGATTATGTAAGATCTGTTAGAAAATATTATGAATCACTAAATGATTTTCTTAAAATAAAAATTAAAGAAAAAACTTCAATTCGTAAGATTCTAAAAGATGAAAACCTACCAAAGTATTTCGCTATTGGTTCAACTGATTGGTCATATGCTTGCAAACCTGAAGATAATTGGTTAGAGAGTGGCATAACTAGTTGGCATAGGTTTTTGAAGAAGAAGTGATTAAAGAAGGTGTTCTTTTTTGAGAGAAGAGGAATTCAGGAAATTTCTTAAGGAGAAAGGAAAAAAAACAGAAGTTATAGATAGAAATGTTGCTACAGTTAAT
>JBHLQZ010000260.1:1068-3051 GCA_048883065.1 Candidatus Thorarchaeota archaeon
AGTTCGCGAATTTTTTGAAAGAAGAAAAGAATAGAGATTTGGTCGATGTTGAAATATCTGATGTTGACTTGTATGTAGAGAAGATTGAAAAAAAACAAAAAGCTTCAGCAAAAGGTTTTCTGTATGTTTTAATGAACTATTTCAAGTTTATAGATGATGAGGAACTCTTGAAGCATACTGCAAATTTAAGAGAAGCAAGGACTAAAAAAACTAGAAGGATTTTTCCACTAAAAGATTTCTACCAAGTAAACAGAGAACATGTTCAGAAACTTGCAAATATTGGTATTAAGAATGTAGAACAAATGCTTGAAGCAGGAAAAACAATAAAACAACGAAAAGAACTTGCACAACAATTAGCTATTCCAGAAAAAGGAATTTTGGAGTTAGTAGAGCTTTCAGATATTACAAGGATTGGATATGTAAAATCAAAATTAGCTAAATTATATCATTCGGCAGGATTTGATACGCCAACAAAGATAGCTAAATTTACAGCTGAAGAATTGTACGACCATTTTAAACAGTATATAGAAAAATCTGGTTGGGATGGAATGGTTCCTAATCCTAGTGATTTAGAAAACAATATTAAATCAGCTAAAAAACTTGAAGAATTTGTAGAAAAATAGTTGATTTCTACTTAATTTCTCTTACATCGTGAACAAATTACTATAAACTAAACAAAATGCGTAATGTTTTTATAAACCTTTAATCATTTTCAGCCCGGTGAAATAAAAGTGGCATCAGCATATATTCTGATCAACTGTGAGATTGGAGAGGAAAGCAGCGTTATGGAACAACTTAAGACTATGCCTAATGTAGTAGAGGTTCACATCGTTTATGGTGTTTACGATTTAATAGCTAAAATTGAAGCTGAAGATACTGATTCTTTGAAGAAAATCGTTACTGAAAACCTCAGAGTGTTGGAGAAAGTTCGTTCTACTATGACAATGATCTGTGTAGATCAATAATTCTCTCTTTTTCTTCAATTTCTATATCTAAATTATAATAATTTATTATATCATTTTTGTTTAACTTCTTTCCTTCATTTTAACTCTTTTCTCTTGTAGTATTACTGCCATGCCTATAATCCAGGCTAGAAGAAAAGAAAAGAAAATAATCAATATAGACTGTGTCGGATTGTAAAAATATGTTTTTATTTTTATTATGTAAACTACATTATATTCTGTAAACTGATCTACTTTTAGATTAAAACTTCTTGTTTCACAGATGTATGTTCTTTTCGCTGTTAATGTCAGCTGTTCATTTGCAATTTCATTAGAATCTTCATCAGTTAAAACAACGGAAATACCAACATCTGAGGGGAGTCCAGCATCTATATACTCTCGAGTTTGTATTGCATATAATACTTCAATATAAATTTCATGATACATGAAGCTAATATTTTCTCCCATTCCATAACCAAATTCTTTAGATACAGCATGTGATTTAGAACTAGATACACTTCTTGAATTAGTGAATATTTGGGTTGTACTTATAATAAATCCAATAAATGAAAGAATCAGCAAAATAAAAACAATCTGAATTCTTGAAAGCTTCTTAACTCTTCGTGCTAATCTCTTTAAAGGTTGTTTTCCCATTCTCAAACAAAGTTCACATGCTTCTGAAATTTAAATCTATGTAAATAATTTATTAAAACACAATAATTTTATATTTGTTAATTTTTGAACAATATTGATAACAATGAAACCTTACCTTCGAATTGAATGACAACACGCGAGGGGAACTCGCTCCTACAATCAAATTTATTATAAGATTAGTAGCGAGTAGTAGTATTGTTTCATTGGTTTTTGTTTTTTCTAAAAATTAATTTCAATGATATTCAATCATACTCACTAGTTACTATTTTTCGATAAATTTTCTACGATTAAGAAAAAATTAAAATAAAATTACAAGAAAATGGAGGTGTTTGAATGAAAAAAGAATACACCAAACTCAAATGGTATCGATTTCGAATTGCTAGACGAA
>JBHLQZ010000261.1:0-3051 GCA_048883065.1 Candidatus Thorarchaeota archaeon
ATACTTTTGTGTGAAAAAAAATGAAGAAAAGTATAGTATTCGGAATATTAACAATAGGATTAATTACTTTTTCATTAGTTATTACATCAAAACCAACATTTTATTCTTTGGTTGTCACTAAACCACAAAAAGAGAAATTAGTTAAGAATCTATCTGCAGTAAAATCACATTCTATAGATCTTTCGCTAATTTCACATGGATCAATTATTATTGATTCTGATGATGATTTTGTTACTTATGGTTTCCCTGGGACAGGTTTAGAAAATGATCCTTATGTTATTGAAAATTTCAATATTACTCCATCATCAATTTATGGTGTTTCTATTAGTTCTACAACGAAGTATTTTATTATTCGTAATTGTTATATCAATGTTCTTGATAATCATCCCTATTATGGTATTTATGGCATAGGAATATCAATCTCCAATATTGCTTCAAACACTGTTAAAATTATAAATAATACTGTTGATCATTGTGGTTATTCTGGAATTCATTTAGATTCAACTTCTGACGTTTTAATTGAGAATAATACTATAATTAACATTAATGTACGAGGATTAGATGTGTGGGATTCTGATAATACTATGATTATAAATAATACTATTAGTAATAATGGTTACTTTATCAGTTACAATAATCACCATTGTGGTTTCTTGCTTTATGATTCCAATGCTCAGATTACAAATAACACTTTCAGTAATAATAAAAATTGTGGATTATGGTTATTTTCTTCTTCTGTAACACTTCTATTTAACAGTTTTACTAACGATGGACTAGAAATCAGTATGCATAATATTGAAAAATTTGAAAGTTGTATTGTGAATGATAATACTATCAATGGAAAGATGTTGGGTTGGTATGTAAGTCAGGATAATCTTTTACTTGTTAATTCAATTTTTGGTCAATTATTTTTAATCAATTGCAAAAATAGTCTTATCAATAACCAAATCTTGGGGAATGCTAGTATAGGATTATATTGTCATAGCTGTCAAAATATTACTATTAGTGATAGCAGAATAAGTAATTCTATTGGTGAAGGGCTACTTATCGGTGATTCTTACAATATCAAAGTTTCTAATAATACTATTAGTAATAACGGTGAAGAGGGGATTAATTTAGATTTTTCTGACGAAGTAGTAATTACTAACAACACAATTATTGCACATGACAATGATAATGGTCTTTATTCAAGACAATCTTACGGTGTTATGATTACTGAAAATCTTTTTAATAACAATAAATATGGACTATGTTTGGAATATTCTAGCAATGCTACAATTGCAAATAATACTATTAATGACAATTATGGATATGGAATCTGGGTAGAAAATTCTCCTTTTGTTAATATAACTTATAACACAATTAAGAATAATGGATATGATGGGATTGATTTACGTTATTCAGATTATTTTACGATTCAACAAAATACATTAAATAACAATTCCTTGTATGGAATAGAATTTAGGTACTCTTCTAATGGAATTTTTACACACAATATATTAATTGAAAATGAATACTATGGTGTTTTTTTGTTTTCTTCTGACAATAATATTCTAGTTTTAAATTCCTTAACTGAAAATAATTTAGAAGGTTCGTCTCAAGCTTACGACAGTAGTCAAGATAATCTTTTTTTGAATAACTATTGGTTTGATCATACTGAACCTGATGATAATGATGATGACATAGTAGATATTCCATATGTGATTTATGGTGGAAGTAATACTGATGAAGCTCCTTTAATTGCTACTCCAGATATTCTCAACATCCCCCCCATAATAGTCAATGCTCTTCATAATCCTTCATTTCCTACTCAGGATGACATTATTTCTATAAGTGCTATGGTTTTTGATAATGTTAAAGTGATGACTGTTTCTCTTCACTTTCATGCTGATGATGAAGCATGGCAAGAAGTACCAATGATTGATATTGGTAATGGTTACATAGCTAACATTGGTACGTTTAGCACTGGATCTACAATTTTTTATTATATTACATCACAAGACTCAAACGGAAATGTTGTTCAAAGTTCTATTGTGAGTTTTTTAATATTTGAATTCAATCCCCCTACTATAACAAACATAACTCACGAACGTCTATCAGGATCTGAAAAATATTATGTATTAATATCGGCAAGTGTTACTGATGATTTTGAAGTCCATAATGTAACTCTTTATTATCAAAGAAATTCTGAATCATGGGAAAATATTCCAATGATTTGTTCAGGAGATATTTATAGTGTTAGAATTGGTAAATTTGGTGAAAACGCTATTATAGAGTACTATATTGTTGCATACGATGTGTTTGGCAATATGGACATAAGTTCTCATTATTCATTCGAAATGATAGATTTAAAAGAAGGGTCAACCACTTCTTTGTTTACTGCTCTATTTGCCATTTTCTTGACAGGATATGTACTAAAAAGAAAACGAATAAAATCTAAAACTTGATTCTTTTCCTTTTCTTTCTTCCAAGAAATGGAACCTCCAACCAAAACCCAGAAGCGTCGAATTAGAATCCCCTTCCTGTTCAGGCAGAAATTTTTTAATTTTACAAAATTCTTTTATACTTTCTTTAGAATAAATTGTGATTTCTTTATGTGTTTCAAAAGAAAAAAAATAGAATTTATTGATAAACTAGATCAGCCAAAGAAAGACAAATTTTCTTGGCTTAAAGAGAGTACTGAAACATCAAGATTAATAGGTAAAATTGTATTATTTATTATAATTTGCTCTTTACTTGGTGGATTTATCACTTTTATTGTATTTCTAGTTCAATATTATGGCAGTTAAAATCAGAATAATGAATGAATTTTATCAAGCAATTTGTTTGTCTTAATCCTGTTTTCATTCAGTTTGCCTTTTTGTATATATATTTAAAAACTAAAACTTATTTTTCTATTTAGGAGTGTATTCAAATTGGAAGAAGAATTTGAATCGAAGATAAAGGAGAAAATCCGAATGAAACTTGAAAATAAAATGGATGATATAAAGGAAGAAGCTATTAGACGATATACAGAAGAAGAGGAAGAAGAAACATTCGAAGAAGAAGAAG
>JBHLQZ010000262.1:0-3046 GCA_048883065.1 Candidatus Thorarchaeota archaeon
CTGATTGATCTGGAATTCCAGAAGATATTGAAATATCAGCTATTAAGAAAATAGCCATTATATTCATAAAAAGCAGTAGAATGATACTTATTGATAATATTTGTCTGAAATAATTCATTGGTTTCACCGTACTCTGATATTTCGGATTAATTCTCGAATCACTAAGAAGATTTTTCCACAGAGGATGATTCAGCCTAAATACTCCTTAATTGGGTCTAAATGGAGTAGATCGTCTTTATTTTTTTAAGTTTGTTTTTATCAACCAAAGATGAGTTAAACTTAAGTTCGGTTCCCCTATATAAGAATGGGAAAGTATGAATGAGCTTAGAACAGAACTTAATCAGGCATTAGAACAAGGAAAACAAGCTCTAGCCAAAAATGACAACGATAAAGCCATCCAGGCTTTCGAAAAGGCAGCTCAAATCGCAAGTGAAGCTTCACCTGCATTAAATAGCATCATTGGCATTTCTTTTGCGTATGCAGCATTGGCTCATGGGAAGAAAGGGAATAATACAATAGCACTTGAATATATTAACACAGCAACTGAATTCTTTCCTGTGAACCCAATAAATCCAATAGTGTATGCACAACTGCTATTAGGACTTGGTATTGAATTCCAGCAAATTGAATTCTATGAATGTTCTATAGTCATTTTGAAGAACGCCCTTGTTATGGCCAAAAGTAAGACAATAAAAGCTGATTTAGAAGTAATTTCTTTAGTGGCTCGCAACCTCGCCTTCTCTTATAACAAAATTGGGAATAATGTCTCTTCCGCTAAGTTGTACAGAATTGCTGCTGATTTGGAGGATGAACCTCAAACCGCTATTGACCTATATCGAAATTCAGCTTACCTGTACTATCAGGAGAAAATGAAAGAATTTACCCTAGACATTCTACAAACAGCTTTTGATAAAGCAGGAATTCTTGGAGACACCAGTTGTCAAATGGAAATTGCCCATTTTCAAGGATTAGTCTCGAATGAAATTAGTTCTAGCTATATCCAAAGGGGGTACCTTGAGAAAGCTATTGCATATCTAGATCTTTGTAATGAAAAATTTACTTTTACAGGGAATTCTTTGTGGATAATTAGATCTCTTTATGAAAAAGCGATAGTACTAGAAAGGATAGGAAAAGATTGGCAACGAAATAAAGTATTAGAAGAACTCATAAAATATGAAATCACAGATCAAAATAGAGAATATATTCTAAAAGCTATTCTCCTCTTGATAATCCATGCTTTGGAAGGGGATCATTATTCAAAAGCTGATTTCTACATTCAACAGATTTCAAAGACTCAATTACAACACATAAATCCTCAATTAAGTCAGAAAATTCTAGAAATTCAAAAAATGCTAGAAATATCTCGTAATAGGGGACAAATTCATGCTGATCTTCATTTTAAAAGGAAAGATCTAGATCTCCCTATTGATGAATTGCTTCCAGAGGAAACAACACCACTTCAAGAGATATCTGATGAAAAAGAAAAGCTAACAAGCCTACAAGCTCCTAAATTAGATATCACAGTTTCAAGACCTATAATGTCTCATAGAATGAAACAACCAACAGTTGAGGTACTACAAGAATTATTTGAAATCTCAGAGGAAACGCAACCATCCATTGCTGAGCAAGAACCACTTTTAACAACGTCACAAAAACAAGTACCTACAGAGATAACACAGGAAGAAGAAGTTTCTGATACAATTGATGAGTATGACCAAGAAAAGACGATAGCTTTAGAAAGGTTGTTTAGAGCTCATCAGATACCCCAAGAATCAATAAATTCAATACCTTCTGATCCATTAATACCCCAGAGACCTTTTTCAGAAGTTGAATACTCTACTCCTGAGGAACCAATAAGTGAATCTATGCAAGATCAACTTCAAACTACTAGCTTTTCAACCACAATGGTCTCCCAGGATGAAAATATTCGCTCTGAAGTTGTAAGTCGCTTACAAAGAGCTGGATGGGCGGTCGAATTAAATTTCACAAATCTCACGCAAAGGGGTGCAGAACCAGATATTATTGCGACAAAGGGGTTAATTAGGAAAACTCGAAAGTTCATTTTTTTCGCAGAAAATCCTGCAGATGCTGAAATATGTTCGTTTTTACTTCAATCAAACCCTGAAAGAGGGGAAAAGCTGATTTTTTTACTCAATGGCAACCCTAGGGATGCTAATGTTTCAGTTGTGGTGAAATTAGTTACTCAAATAGGCCAACTTTTTTAAATAATACCAATTGAGACTCATCTTCTTTATAAATGGGATTCTTGTTTTTTAAGAAGTTATCACGTTTTTAACTGAAATCTTGTCCTTAGAAGCAAGGAAACCTTTTGGTACATATCATCAATTGTTCCTTCACTTGTTAATGTCTCTAGAATCTCTTGTCGTTGATAAAATTCAATTAAAGGTTTTGTTTCATCTTCATATGTAAATATTCTTTTTTTAACCGTTTCCTCTGTATCATCTTCTCTCTGAAATAATATCCCATGACACTTGTCACAAACTCCCCTTTCTTTTGGAGGACTATATTTTACGTGGTAAATAGCTCCACATTGTTTGCAAGTACGACGACCTGTAATACGTTCAATTAAAAGATTATAATTCACTTCAATATTAATAACTAAGTCAATATTTGTTATTTTCTTCAGTTCATTAGCTTGTGCTAAATTTCTAGGATACCCATCTAAAATGAATCCTCTTTTACAATCATTTTGGCTAATTCTTTCCTGTAGAAGCTGTAAGACAATGTCATCAGGTACTAATTTTCCCGTATTCATGAACTTTTCTGCTTTAAAGCCTAATTCTGTACTCTTCTTAATTGCAGCTCTTAATAAGTCTCCTGTACTGATTTGTGGGATATTATAATCTTTTACTATGAGTTTAGCTTGTGTTCCTTTCCCTGAACCTGGAGGACCTAGTAAAACTAATTTCATTATAACCATCTCTTCCCTTTTAATTCATTGAAGCATCATTATTCAGTTTTAAGAGTATGTCTCTTGCTTTTGATGCGTGTTGCTCATTTATGACAAAAACAATAATTAAATTAT